>DATEOG010000338.1:0-10362 GCA_035274345.1 Gemmatimonadaceae bacterium | reverse complement strand
CAACAGACTGACGCGGAGATCGCCGAGATTACACGGCAGGTGCGCGGAGGACCGAGCAAGGCCGTGGCGCACCGACCGGCCGAATGCCGACCCCGGGCAGCCGTCATCCCGAGCGAAGCGCGCAGCGCGAAGTCGAGGGATCTGCACTTCGAACAGCTGCAGATTTCTCGGATCAAGCGGATCAAGGGGTCAGAGTCGTTGATTGGATCAACGACTCTGACCCCTTGAACCCAACAGGTGCAGATTCCTCGACTCGCTGCGCTCGCTCGGAATGACGACGGGAGGGGTTCCGCGTTGTCGCAGTGCCCCTCCGCGGCCTCCCCGTCAACGGGAGGGGTTCCGCGTTGTCGCACTGCCCCTCGGCGGCCTCCGCGTCAATCAGTTGCGGTAGCCGCTGGGCGCGCGGTCAATCGGTTGCTGTAGCCGTTGGCGCGCCGACACGGACCCCCGGACCCCCGGCAAGGTCTGGAACTTGAAAGAACGACCTCCAAAATGGGTCCGACCCGTGCCAGGAGTCCGCCAAATGACGACCGGTAGTGAGGGGAAAGCGGGCGAGGTGGCGGAGCGGCCCGGGGAGGGGTCGACGCCGCTGGTGCTCGTCGACGGCTCCAACGTCGCCCACTGCAGCGAGGGGGATCGGCCGGAGCTGTCGAACATCGTCGCGGTGTGCGGCAAGCTGCGCGAGGAGGGCTACGAGCCCGTCGTCGTCGTGGATGCGGCGCTGCGCCACCAGATCGACGATCGCACGGGCTACGAGCGCATGGTGGACGAGGGCACGATCCGCCAGGCGCCGGCCGGCACCGACGCGGACTACTTCATCCTCTCGTTCGCTCGCGAGCTGGAGGCGTCGATTGTCTCCAACGATCGGTTCCGCGACCGGCAGAAGGCGTTCCCGGAGGCAGCCAACCGGCTGATCCGGTACATGGTCGTGAAGGGTGAGGTCGTGCTCGAGCGACGGATGGGCCGGCGCGCGGACTGACGCCGCGGGCGGGGGCGTTGACCCGCCGACCTTTGCCCCGACAACCAGGGATTTCGCTGTAGCCGACTCAAGTTGGCCGCGTTACCTTCTGCGCTGGCCGACGCCCGCGACGTCGTCGAACGCACAAAAACTCTCCGAGGCCAGGCCGCTTTCGGAGAGAATGCGCGAATCGATCGAATCAGTGGGCTTCCTCCATCGGCTTGGTGGCCGGAGCACGCCCACTCCGTCTACGCGGCACCCGCATGACTCGTTGGTTCCCCACCCGGAGACACCCCACGTCTCCAGTCGTTTACGAGGCACCGATGTTCGGTCCGACGACGGACGTACCCGCCCTGTCGCTCGTGATCCCCGTGTACAACGCGGCGGATCAGCTCCCCTCTACTCTCCAGGCGGTCGACCATTTCGCCGCACGCGCCACCTCTCGTGTCGAGGTGCTCTTCGTCGACGACTGCTCGAGCGACGCCCAGACGGGGCTGATGCTCGAGGACTTCGCGAAGGGACGCGAAGGGATCCGTGTGCTGCGCAACGCGCACAACCGCGGCAAGGGATACTCCGTGACGCGCGGCATGCTCGCCGCGCGGGGCCGGTACCGCGTGTTCACCGACGTCGACCTCGCGTATCCGCTCGATCAGGTCCAACGCATCGTCGACGAGCTGGCACGCGGCGCCGACGTCGCGATCGCCTGTCGCGTGCTGCCCGACTCGCGCTACCTCATGAGCCCGAGCTTCTTCCACTACCTCTACACTCGGCACCTCATGAGCCGCGCGTTCAACCGCGCGGTGCAGACCTTCCTGCTGCCCGGCATCCTCGACACCCAGGCGGGACTCAAGGGATTCACCGCGTCCGCCGCGGAGCTGTGCTTCCGGCGCACGACGGTCCCGCGCTTTGGATTCGACATCGAGTGCCTCTACATCGCACAGCATCACGGGCTTTCCATCAAGCAGACCGCGGTGAGCTTCCGCTACGACGAGGAGCCGACGACGGTGCGCTTCGCCCGCGACAGCGCCCGCATGCTGCAGGACATCTGGCAGGTGCGCATGAACGCGTGGCGTGGTCAGTACGAGACGCCGGACATGGGTTTCGTGTTCCCCGACGAGGACCGCTGGACGCCCGGGATCCACACGCCGCCGCACGGGATTCCGGTGAGTGCACCTTCGAGCGTGTTCGCCACGGCGTCCTAGTTGGGGAGTTGGGGAGTTGGGAGTTGGTGGTAGCCGAGTCGGGAACCCAGTGGTTCACCAACCCACCAGCCAACCCGCCGACTCACCGCCGTCCTGCGGCGTACATTCCCCGCCATGCGCATCCTCGTCATCAACGCGGACGACCTCGGGCTCGCCCCTGGAGTGAATCGCGGGATCTTCGACGCTCACGCCGCGGGCACGGTGACATCGGCGTCGATGATGGTGACGACGCCGGCGTTCGCCGAGGCGGCCGAGCGCGTGCAGCGCGACGGGAAGCAGTTGGGTGTGGGGCTGCACCTGAATCTCGTCCTCGGTGCGCCCCTCTCGAGCGTGCCTTCGCTCGTCGATCCCGAGACGGGACGTTTCCACCCGCTCGACGTTTTCGTCCGCCGCGCGCTGGCCGGACAGATCGATCAGTCGGAGGTGCGGCGCGAGTGCGAGGCGCAGCGCGAGGCGCTCGTCGCGGCGGGCATCACGCCGACGCACATCGACAGCCATCGCCACGTGCACGCCATGCCGGGCATTCTGCCGGTGGTGGCCGCCGTCGCGCACGACGCCGCGATCCCCGTGGTGCGCCGGCCACTGGATCGCATCTCGGTGCTCGACCCGGTCGCGAGCGCGAAGATGCTCGCGCTGCACGCCGCATGGCGCACGGCACTCACCGGCGTGGCACCGGCGCACCGCGGCCTCCTCGCGCGCGCACCACACTTCCGCGGCATCGCCATGCAGGGCGCTCCGGACATCCACGACCGCCTGCTCGCGATGATCGACCAGCTGCCGATCGGCGCGACGGAGATCATGGTGCACCCCGGCTACGACGACGAAACGCTGGCGGCGCAGGATGCGTTTCGAACCGAGCGCGCAGTGGAGTTGAAGGCGCTGAGCGATCCGGCGGTCGTGGCCCGGTTGCAGAAAGGCGACGTGAAGCTGGTGTCGTTTCGCGAGTTCGTTTGAGCTGGGCTTTGCGCTCTGTGCATGGCGCTCTGCGTATTGCGTATGGCGGCGGAGTCCTAGCGCGGCGTTCGGTCGCGAGCATCCGCGTCGGCGGCGAGACCCGGCTGCCGGCGCCTGCGGCGCGCAGCCATTAGACGCCGCCTGTGCGGACGCGCGCGCCCTCACGCAACGCTCCACTCACGCAGGTACGGAGTCGCGCCCGGCTGAGAACCAGGAACGGTCAACGCTGGTGGACCGCGCCCAAGAGGGTGAGGCGAACCCCCTACTTGGTGGGGTCCTCAAGCGTTGACCTGTATCGGTTCTCGGACGCTGACGGCTCCGCAGGAGCGTTCGTTGGGAGCGGCGTCCGTTAGGAAGGCTGCGGCGGGAGCGAGCGTCCCTGGAGGCGGCGTCTAATGGCTGCGCGCGCCGCAGGCGCGCCGGCAGCCGGGTCTCGCCGCCGGAAGGGATGCTCGCGGACGCCCGTCCACGGAGCCACACGCACGGCGCGACGGCGCGGCGTGAACACGCCATCGCGAACACACGATCACGAACGCACGATCGCGACGCGCTAGCTCGGCCTCGCCTCCCGTACCCGCGGCCACCACAACCGCCGCTGCAGCTCGATCCATAGCACGATCAACGGCACGGTCTTGAACCGATAGCGATCGAAGAAGTCTCGCTGGATGCTGTGGGGCATCAGGTCGGACGAGGAAATGATCGTGAACACCACGATGAAGCCCAACAGCGCCCACTCCCAGCGCGATGGGCGCGCAATCGTCGCGAACCAGATCGCGGCGCCGGCGATCGCGATGACGAACATCGGGCTTTCGGCCAGATGGTTGAAGATGAGGCAGAAGACGAGCACCGAGCACAGATAGAGGCGACGGAGATCCCAATCGTGCCAGCGCCAGGTTTGAATCACCACCGGCGCCACGAGGATCAGCACGCCGACGAGCTGGATGGGCCAGTTCGGGAAGTCCGCGTGCGTCACCTGGTCGATCATGCGCATCACGCTGTATCCCCGGTTCAGCGTGTTGACGGACTGGATCGCACGCCAGCTCGTGTACTGCGCGAGCAGCCGCTCGGGCGTGGTGACGAGCAGCGGCAGAGCCGCGAACAGGATCATGCCCACCACAACGGCGAGCGCGACGCGAAGCTTTCGGGGGTGGAAGATGGCGAAGCTCAAGCCGGCGAGCGGGAACAGCTTGATGTACGTACCCGTGATGGCGGCGAGGCTCCCCAGCGCGGTGTGGTGCCGCTCGTACGCCGCGAAGGTGAAGATGATCAACGCCGCGACGAGGGAATTGCTCTGCGCACTCTGGAGCGAGCCGAGCATGTCGAGGAACACGATCGCGCGTGCTACGGTCGCGGCCTTGCGTGGCAGCACGAGACCGAGGGCAACCCAGAGCGCGCCGGCATTGAGCGCGTGCCACAGAAAGGTCGCCGCCGCGAAGGGAACGTACGCGAACGGCGCGAACAGCAGCGCGAACGTCGGGCTGTACTTGTAGAAGTCGAAGTGCTCCACCGGATACGCCGCGTACAGGTCCAGGCCCGCGAAGAGATGTCGCGACGCGGCGCGGAAGATCCGGAAGTTGTTGCTGTGGGAGGCGCTACTGCGCTGCACGGTGGCGGCCACGATCGCGCCGATCCACAGCAGGGCGACCAGCCAGTCGATCGGACGGCGGCGCTCGGCGGAGCCGGTGGGACGCGTGTCCAGGGGGGCCGTCGAGGTCATCGGAACGCGAAAGCTAGACGGGGCATGCGCGCGCCGAAACCTCGCGGACGCGCGGGCACCGATCTTGACCGAGGGAGGGCGCATGACTCAGACCCCACGCGCGCCCGGCCCCGCGCTTCACACGATCCTGCTCGACGTCGACGGGACGCTCATCGACAGCAATGACGGGCACGCGCGAGCGTGGGTCGGTGCGCTGCGCGCGCACGGGTACGTCGTCCCATTCGAGCAGGTGCGCCCGCTCATCGGCATGGGCGGGGACAAGCTCACGCCGCAGCTCACTGGACTCGATCCGGAGAGCAGCGAGGCCGAGCGCATCGGCAAGACGCGGAGCGAGCTGTTCCTCGGCGAGGAGCTGCCGACGCTGCAGGCGACGCGAGGCGCCCGCCAGCTGCTCGAGCACCTGCTCGGTCTCGGGCTCGAGCTCGTGGTGGCGACGTCGGCGAAGGAGGACGAGGCAGGCGCGCTGCTCGAGCGGGCCGGAGTGTCGGACCTGATCCAGCTGGCGTCGTCCGCGGACGACGCGGAGCGCTCCAAGCCCGATCCCGACATCGTGCAGGCCGCGCTCCGGCTGAGCCGAAGCCAGGTGATCCACAGCGTGATGATCGGAGACACGCCGTACGACGTCGAGGCGGCGGCGCGGGCTCGCGTGCCGGCGATCGCGTTGCGCTGTGGCGGCTGGTGGGACGACGCCGCGCTCGCGAAAGCGACGGCGATCTACGACGATCCCGCCGATCTGCTGGCGCAATTCGACGACTCGCCGCTGGGCCGCGCGGTGGCGCGCGCTGCGTCCTGACGTTCGCGTGTATAAAATTTGCGCCCCCTCGCGGGCACATACTCTCTGACCACGTTCCCATGACACACACGACGGATCCTCTCGCGCGCCGGCTCGCGCGCCGCGCCGCGGTCATGCCGATGATCCTGCTCGCCGTGGCCGGTGGCTGCGGCGACGGGAGCAAGCACGCGTCCGACGGCGACACCGGAGCCGCGGCTCCGGCCACGGTGCGCGACATGTCGGCGACGCCGAACGCGCCCGACAGCACGACAGGTGTCTCCAACCCGACGGGGCAGCCGAACGTGGCGGGAGACACGACGAGCGCACGCGTGCGCGATTCGTCGAAGGGTCCGAACGCGGGATCGCCGACGGGCGCGCGTCCCTGACGGCGCGCTGACGCCGCGCGCGCGGCCGCGGTCAGACCGTCTTCAGTAGCCCGAGGCGAAGGCAGAACTGCACGTAGTCCGAGCGGTGCGAGAGCCCGAGCTTCTCGGTGATGCGCTGCTTGTACGTCTCGACCGTCTTCGGGCTGATGAACAGCCGCTCGCCGATCTCCGACGCCGAGTAGCCGCCGGCGACGTGCACGAGCACGTCACGCTCGCGCTCGGTGAGCTGCTGATACTGCGCCCGCTCGTCGGCATGCTCGCCGCGCTTCGACACCTGACGCGCGAGGGCTCGTGCGGCGCTCGCCTGCACGTAGCTGTCGCCGGACGCCACGGCGCGGACCGCATCGGCGAGCTCGCGGTCGGCGGCATTCTTGACGAGATATCCCGCCGCGCCGGCCTCGAGGAGGTTCACCAGGAACTCGTCCTCGGTGTGCATCGTGAGGATGAGCACGCGCGTCGCGACGTTCTTGCCCACGATCTCCTTCGTCGCGCTCAGGCCATCCATCAGTGGCATGTCGAGGTCGAGCACGGCGACGTGCGGCGACAACCGGTCGACGAGCGCGACGGCGTCGCGACCGTTGGACGCTTCACCCACGACCTCGATGTCCTTGCTCGTGCTCAGAAGCGCCTTGAGCCCGGCACGAACGACGAGATGGTCGTCGGCGAGAATGACTTTGATCACGTCAGGTCTGGACATGGGAGCGCCTGGGGGCGCGAACTGGGTACTGGGTCGTGAGTCGTGGGTGCTGGGTGAAGGCGTGTGCCGTCACTCAATACCCACCACTCAATACTCACTCCTGTTGCTTCACTTCTCCACCACCAACGCCGTCACCATCCCGAACATTCCGTGCTGCGCCTCGGCGTGCGGGAGGATGTGGCAGTGGAAGGCCCACGTGCCCGGGTTCACGCAGTTCACGATCACGTCCCACCGCTCGCCCGGCGCGATGTTCAGGGTGTCGCACTTCCAGGGCGCCGGCTGGTCCCAACCGTCCTTGGCGATGACGGTCTGATGCATCCCGTGCAGGTGCATGGGGTGGATCATCATACCCTCGTTCATGTACCGGATGCGGACCTTCTGGCCGAGCTTGGCGACGATCGGCTGGGTGGCCGGGAAGCTCTTCCCGTTGAAGGTGTAGCCGTGGGCGCCGTCGTTCAGGATGAACACGACGTCCTGGTCGACCTTGGGCTCCTTCGCCTTGTCCTTCGGCTCGACGATGAACGCGCCGAGCAGCCCGAGTCCCACCTGGACCGCCGAATTGTGGTGTGAGTGGTACATGTGTGAGCCGGCGTTGGGCACGGTGAACTCGTAGGTGTAGCTCGCGCCAGGCTTCACGGGAGGCTGCGTGATGAAGGGGACGCCGTCCTGGTCCACCGGGACCTCGAGCCCGTGGAAGTGGATCGCCGTCGATTCCTTGAGCTGATTCTTGAGCACGACCCTCACACGGTCGCCCTCGCGCACGCGGATCTGCGGTCCGGGCACCTGACCGTTGTAGGCCATTGCGCTCACCATCTTCCCGGGCTCGGTCTCCCACTGCATCTCGGTCGCGGTGAGCTCGTACACCTTCACGCCATCGACGAGCTTGGGCTCGAGCAGCTGGTTGCCGTACACGGAGGTCTTGGCCGGGAAGGCCTTGATCCCCTTCTCGTGCATCGCATCCATGGCGTCGGCGGCGCTCAGCGCGCCCGCGGCCGGCTTGGCCGTGTCGTGCGCGCCCATCGTGCCACCGCTCTGCGCCGAGTGGAGTGTGGGGGTGCCTGCAGGAGTGGATGGGGCGGCCTTCGCCACAGCGGTGTCCGTCGAGCTGCCCTCCTTGGCGCAAGCGACGAGCGCACCGCCGACGGCGGTGAGCGATGCGGTACGAAGGAACGCGCGGCGGCTGGTCGGCGCCTCGGCTAGAGTCGCCAGCATATCGTCGTCGTGCGACGTGGTCTTCGACATGGTTGGTCCCGGGTCGTGGTAGGTGAGCACGAGCGTCGGGGAATCTCTCGCCGATTCACCTTCCGTCGTGTCGGGCACCAACCTGATATTTGGTCGCGACAAACCTGATCGGACGTTAGGAAAATTCCCGACACGCCTGGACCGGAATCGCAGTGACTCCACAGGACCACACCAGAGAGGCGAACGAAGCGGTCGAGCACGCCGCGATGGGGCAGGTCCTGCCCCCCGACCTGTACTCGGGCTTCCTGGCGATCTCCGCGGATGCCGTGATCGCGGTGGACGACGAGCAGCACATCATCTTCTTCAATGAAGGAGCAGAGCGGATCTTCGGCTATTCGGCCAGCGAGGTGGGCGGGAAGTACCTCGCGATGCTGCTGCCGGAGCGATACCGCGCCACGCATCGGGGGCACGTGCACGGCTTCGGCGCGGCGCACGGTCGTGCGCGCCTGATGGGTGAGCGGCAGGAGATCTCCGGCCTGCGCAAGTCGGGGGAGGAGTTCCCCGCGGAGGCTTCGATCCAGCGCATGGAGATCGGAGGGAAGGACATCTACGCCGCCGTGCTGCGCGACGTGAGCGCGCGCTATCGCGCCGAGGAGGCGCTGCATCAGGCGATCCGTGCGCGAGACGACATGATGGGAATCGTGTCGCACGACCTGCGCAACCCAGCCAGCGCGGTGAAGATGCTCGCCCGCAGCATCCTGGCCGAATCGCGCGATCGCGGCGACATCCCGGCGGACGTGACCGAGCGCGTGGAGATCATGCAGCAGGCCGCGGCTCAGATCGACGCCCTGATCCAGGATCTGCTCGACGTGACGCGGCTCGAGGCGGGTCGGCTCACCGTGCTGCCGCGCGACGTCGACCCTGTCCCCCTGGTGGAGGCGGCGCTGCACGCGATGCGGGCACTGGCCGAGAGCAGCGGAGTCGAGCTGAAGGCGACGTACGGGGAGTCGCTGCCGATGGTGCACGCCGACCCCGACCGTGTCACCCAACTGCTCTCCAACCTCGTCGGCAACGCGCTGAAGTTCACGCCGGCCGGAGGGCGAGTGGAGGTGCACGTGCAGGCGCACGATGAGGCTGCGCTGGTGAGCGTGATCGACAATGGCGAGGGGATTCCCGCGGAGCAGCTGCCACACGTGTTCGACCGCTTCTTCCAGGTGTCGAGCTCGCGCATCGGGTCGCGTCATGGCGCGGGGTTGGGGCTCCCGATCGCGCGCGGGATCGTCGAGGCACACGGCGGGACGATCTGGATCGAGAGTGCGCCGGGGCACGGCACGACGGTGCGGTTCACGTTGCCTGAGGCGCGGGGGGATTGAGGGCTTGGTGGAGGGATGGGAGTGGTGAGGGGGGAGTCGTGCGTCATGAGTGGTGAGTCATGAGTGACGGCGTCCCAAGGGGCGTTTGCGGTCACCCACCACCCACTACCCACTACCCACGACCGCACTAAACGCAACGAGCTCATTCGGCATCCAATCCACAGTCATGGCGCGTTCGCTCTCGCTCGTCCGGCATGTCGAGTCCGTCGACGCTCCGAGTCTCCCCGTGGGCGACGAGGGGCTGGTCGAGCGCGCGCGGCGTGGCGACGTGGACGCGTTCGAGCAGCTCTACCGATTGCATTCGGGTCGGGTGTACGCGTTGTGCCTGCGGCTCGCCGCGGATCCCGTCGTCGCGCGCGATCTGACGCAGGACACGTTCGTGAAAGCGTGGGAAGCGCTGCCGCGATTTCGTGCGGAGGCGAGTCTCACGACCTGGCTGCACCGGATCGCCGTGAACGCGATGCTCGAGCGGCGGCGTTCGGAGCAGCGTCGCTCGGCGCGCGTCTCGTTGGCCGACGACGAGGATGATGCGGAGATGCTCGTCGCCGGTGTCGTGGTGGCGCCGGATGTCGCGACGGCGATCGATCTGCAGCGCGCGATCGGCGCGCTGCCGCCGGGCGTGCGACGTGCATTCGTGCTGCACGACGTGGAGGGATACACGCACGAGGAGATCGCGACGATGACGGGGCTGGCGGCCGGCACACTGCGCGCGCAGCTGCACCGCGCCCGCCAGCTCCTGATGAGGGCACTGAGCTTATGAGCGAACACACTTCTTCCGACGAGCGCCTCGACGAGCTGACGGCGGCGCTTCCCCGCGAGATCGCGCCGCCACCCGACCTGTGGCCGGCGATCCGCGCCGAGCTCGCGCCCCGGTCGGCGCGCACCATTCGCTGGACGGCCGGCTGGCGGCTCGCGGCCGCGGGGCTGCTCGTCGCAGCCAGCTCCTCGATTCTCACGCTGTTTGCGGTGCGCGCGCGCGAGCCCGCCCCGTCGGCGGCGGTGGCCACGACGCGGACGGATTCGGCCCCGACGACCGCGGTGCGGCTGCCCGCTCATCTGGTCGTCGCCGAGCGCGGGTACGCCCGCAGCATCGACGCGTTGTGGCGCACGCTGGACGAACG
>DATEOG010000337.1:0-7136 GCA_035274345.1 Gemmatimonadaceae bacterium | reverse complement strand
ACCCCTTGATCGGTTCAAGGAGTCTGACCCCTTGATCGGTTCAAGGAGTCTGACCCCTTGATCCTTTCAACGAGTCTGACCCCTTGATCCCCTTGATCCCCTTGGTATCGGCGCGCGGCTAGTCTCTGAGAAAATGACAGGTGTAGCCACCCGGGTTCTTTCGCAGATAGTCCTGATGATAGGACTCCGCACTGTACCAGGTGGCTGCGGGCTCGATGGAGGTGGTGATCGGGCGACGCCACTTGCCGGAGGCGTCGACGCGGGCGATGACGCGACGCGCGGCGGCTTCCTGCTCGGGTGATTGCGGGAAGATCGCCGAGCGGTACTGCGTTCCGATGTCGTTTCCCTGCCGGTTGAGCGTGGTCGGATCGTGGAGGCGGAAGAACCACTTCTCCAGCAGATCCTCGTAGCTCAGCACGGAGGGATCGAAGGTGATGCGCACCGCTTCGGCGTGGCCGGACTTGCTGTCGTGCGTGTCGTGGTACGTCGGGTTCTCGAGCCAGCCGCCGGTGTAGCCCACATCCGTGTCGAGAATGCCGTCCACGCCCCGCAGGATGTCCTCGACTCCCCAGAAGCAGCCGCCGGCCAGCACGGCGATCTCGGTCTGTCTGGCGCCGGCGACCGCCGCGCCGCTCCCGCGTCTCTGTTCGCTCATGTGCGTCTCTCCATCGCGTGTCGACTGGAAGATCGCCAGTGTGCGCTCCCCTGTGAATCAGGCGAGCGCGCGCTCGTCGCGCTGCTCCATGACCGGCTCGGCCGCGGGGTGCTCCGGGGCGCCCGCCTGCGGCAGTGTGAACGTGAACGTCGAGCCGGTGCCCAGCACGCTCTCGACGGCGAGCGTACCTCCCATCGCGGCCGCGAGCTTGCGCGCGATAGCCAGCCCGAGACCCGTTCCACCCGTTCGGCGCGTCAGCGACGAGTCCACCTGAACGAAGGGCTCGAAGATGGACTCCAATTGCGCGGCTTCGATGCCGCGTCCGGTGTCGCGTACCTCGATGCGCACCTGGCCGCCGCCGGTCGTCGTCGCGATGGCGATCTCGCCACCGGCCTCGGTGAACTTGGTCGCGTTGGACAGCAGGTTGAGCAGCACCTGCTGCGCCCGCTCCCTGTCGGCGCGGACGATCGCGTCGGGGGGAATGGCTCCGACGGTGAAGCGAACGCCCTTGGCCTGCATCTGCGCGCCGACGAGGTCGGTGACGTCCGAGAGCAGCGCGGCCACGGGCACGGGCTCCGACTTCACCGACAGCACGCCCGCGTCGGCGCGCGCGAACTCCAGGATGTCGCCGATGATCGACAGCAGCAGATCCTTGTTCCGCCGGATTCGACCGAGGTCCTCCACCTGCTCGGGAGTGACGGGACCGTGCAGCCCGAGCTCGAGCAACTCGGTGAACCCTCCGATCGCGTTCAGGGGAGTGCGCAGCTCGTGGCTCATCATCGCGAGGAACTGGGACTTCGCGGCGTTCGCGGTGAGCAGCGCCTCGTTGCGGTCGGCGAGCGTGACGTGGGCGTCGGCGATCGCGGCGGCCATGGCGTTGAAGGTCATGGACAGGCTCGCCACCTCGCGTCCACCACCGCTCACCCTGACGCGGCGTCCATAGTCGCCCTCCGCCAGCCCCACGGCTGCGTTGGTCACGTCGCGCAGCGGCCGGGTGACGTGCCGGCCCAGCAGCCATGCGCCGAGTATGGCGAGCGCCAGCACCACCACGCCGGCGCCGAGCATCCGGCGCAGGAACTCATATGGCCGACGCAGCACCGCCGCTTCCGACTGGAAGAGCACGAGCGCCCACGGCGTGGTCGGCACGACGAACTGCACGGCGTAGGCAGCGCCATCCGAACCTTTCACCCTCACCGCGTGTCCTTCGACATCCGGCAGCATGAAGGGCGCCGGCGCGGGACGTCCGCGCAGTGAGATCCACTCCGTCGATCCGCGACTGGTGAGAAGTATGCCCGCCCCATCGTCGATGAGCGCGACGATGGCTGCCTCACCGGACTTGTTGTCTCCGACGCGCCGAAGCTCGGCGAGGGTGCCGACGACGTTGCCATCCGCGACCACCGGCACGACCAACCAGCTGTGGATCGCGCTGCCGACCGCGTAAAAGGGAGAGTGGCGATCCGCGGCCGCGCGTGTGGCGCTGTCCACCGTCGCGGCAAGGGCAACGGAGTCGGTGGCAGACCATCCGGCCGCGCTCGAGTAGCGCTTACCGCCATCGAGGGATGCGAGCTGCCAGCCCACCAGCGTCGAATCGCTCCGCGCGCGGAACGTGGCCAGGCGCGTGTCGACCACCGCCGAATCGGCGGTGCGGGACACCGCTCGAACGATGACCGGGTCGGCACTCGCGGCTCGGAGCGAATCGGCTCGCGCGATGGTCCCGTGCGCCGCGCCTGACAACAGCTCGCGGCCGACGCGCTCGAGGCGATCGGTCGCGCGGACCACGGCAGTGGCGCGCACCTCTCGGTAGGCAGCCAGGCTGAGCCCACCGACGACGCAGGCGAGCAACACGAAGATGAGCACCGGAAGCCGGTGCTCGAGCGACCATCCAGCGCTGCGTCTCCGGTGCTGCGAGTCGGGCATTCAAGGCAACGTGCGATGCCCCTCCGCCGGACGCAAGCGGCGATCGAGTGGCAGGGGTGGCCCCCATCACCACGTCTGGGCACCCGGCGCGGCGCCGTTTACGTTCCCTTCGCACCGCGCGGCCTCCGTACGCCGCACCATTCACTCTTCCGTCCAGCAGACATGCCACCAGTGAACGTCGCCGTCATCGGCTCCGGATTCATGGGTGCGGCCCACGTCGATGCCCTGCGCCGAGTGCCCGGCGTCAACGTCGTCGCGATCGCCTCCATGGACTTCCCGCGGGCGAAGGAGCTCGCCGCGCAGTTCGGGATCGTGAACGTCTTCGACGACTGGAAAGCGCTGCTGGGCCGAGACGACGTGCAGGCGGTGCACAACTGTACGCCGAACAATCTCCACTTCGAGGTCAACAAGGCGTTCATCGAGGCGGGGAAGCACGTGCTCTCGGAGAAGCCGCTGACGATGACGTCCGCCGAGTCGGGCGAGCTGGTGAAGCTCGCGCGGCAGCACGGCGTGGTCACCGCGATCAACTTCAACTATCGCGGCTATCCGCTCATCCAGCAGGCGCGCGGCATGGTGGCGCGCGGGGAGCTCGGCGACTTGTTTCTCGTGCACGGCCACTATCTGCAGGACTGGCTGCTGCACGACACGGACTACAACTGGCGGCTCGAGTCGAAGGTGAGCGGCGCGTCGCGCGCGATCGCCGACATCGGCTCGCACTGGTTCGACCTGGTGCAGCACGTGACCGGACGGAAGATCACGCGCGTGCTCGCGCACCTGTTCCGCGCGCACGAGCAGCGCAAGAAGCCGAAGCAGGAAGTCGAGACGTACAAGGGCAAGGAGCTGGGCGCGCCGCAGGAGTACGACGTCGTGTCGATCGACACGGAGGATGGGGGATTCATCCTGGTCGAGCTGGAAGGGGGCCTGCGCGGCTCGCTCGTCGTGTCGCAGGTGAGCTCGGGACGGAAGAACCGGCAGTGGATCGAGGTGGACGGCAGCACGAGCGCGCTGTCGTGGGACCAGGAGAATCCCAATCATCTGTGGATCGGCCACCGCGACAAGCCGAACGAGATCCTGATCAAGGATCCATCGCTGATGGATGCGAACGCGCGCGGCTACGCGCACTATCCCGGCGGGCATCCCGAGGGCTATCCGGACGGCCCGCGGAACCTGTTCGGCAACCTCTATCGCTACATCGCGGCGGGGAAGAAGCCGGGTCACGACGCGGCCGACTTCCCGACGTTCGAGGATGGCGACGCCGAGGTGCGGATCGTGGAGGCGGTGCTGGAGAGCAACGCGAAACAGGCGTGGGTGGAGGTCGCGCACGGCGCGCGTTGAGCACGGTGTACTTTTCGGGATGGGGCAGTCGAGCCTGGGCATGAGGATGGGAGCGGCATGGACGTTCTGACGCGCAACAACGTGAAGGTCGCAGGACGCGGCACGCAGCCGATGCTGTTCGCGCACGGCTTCGGCTGCGACCAGAACATGTGGCGGTTCGTCGCGCCGGCGTTCGCGGAGGACTATCGTCTCGTGCTGTTCGACTACGTGGGCTCGGGGCGATCGGACCTGTCGGCGTACGACGCGACGCGGTACGCGACGCTCGACGGCTATGCGGAGGACGTCCTCGACGTGTGCCGCGCGCTCGACCTGCGAGACGTGGTGTTCGTCGGGCACTCGGTGAGCGCGATGGTCGGGGTGCTCGCGGCGACGCGGGAGCCCGAGCGGTTCGCGCACCTGATCATGATCGGCCCATCGCCGCGGTACATCAACGAGGCGCCGGAGTACGTGGGCGGGTTCGAGCGGTCGGACATCGAGGGACTGCTCGACACGATGGACCGGAACTACATCGGCTGGGCGAACTACCTGGCGCCGGCCATCATGGCCAATGCGGATCGACCCGAGCTCGGCCAGGAGCTCGCCGAGAGCTTCTGCTCGACGGACCCGGTGATCGCGCGCCGTTTTGCCGAGGCGACGTTCTTCGCCGACAATCGCGCCGACCTGTCGAAGGTGCGGGTACCGTCTCTGATCCTCCAGTGCTCGGAGGACATCATCGCGCCTCAGTCGGTGGGGGAGTACGTGCACCGTGCGCTGCCGGCGAGCACGCTGCGCCTGATGCAGGCTACGGGGCATTGCCCCCAGATGAGCGCTCCGGAGGAAACGGTCGCGCTGATCCGAGAGTACCTCTCCTCGCGGGATGGCGACTGACATCGGCGCGGACCGGTCGAGCGGCGACCGCGGCCTGCTGGATTCACTCCCGTGCGGCGTGATCTCGTTCGACGACTCTGGGCGCGTGCTGTATGCCAACGGCACCGTGCACACGATGCTGGGCTACACAGCCGGTGAGCTCGAGGGCGGGCACGTCGAACGGCTGCTGACCATCGCGGGCCGGATCTTCTACCAGACGCATTTCTTCCCGCTGCTGCGGCTGCACGGCCGCGTGCGCGAGGTGTTCCTCCTCCTGCGCACGAAGTCGGGCACGGAACTGGGTGCGCTCGCGAACGCGACGCGCACGACGCGCGATGGCGCGTCCGTGGTGGACTGCGTGCTCGTGGAGGTGCACGAGCGCCGCAAGTACGAGGAGGAGCTGCTTCGTGCGCGACAGAGCGCGGACCGCGCGAACGGGGAGCTCCAGGCGCAGGCGCGCGTGCTCCAGCAAACGCTCGAGCAGCTGCGCGAGCAGGCAGTGGAGCTGGAGATGCAGGCGCAGCAGCTCCAGGAGCAGACGGCGGAGCTGGAGATGCAGCAGGAGGCGCTCCAGGAGGTGAACGACCAGCTGCTGTCGCAGCGGGACGAGCTGGAACGGGCGCGAGCGGTCGCCAACGAAGCAAATCAGGCGAAGAGCCAGTTCCTCTCCACGATGAGTCACGAGCTGCGCACACCGTTGAACGCGATCGGTGGCTACGTGCAGCTCATGGAGATGGAGGTGCAGGGACCGATCACCGACGACCAACGGCAATCGCTCGACCGCATCGCGCGCAGCCAGCGGCACCTGCTGCGGCTCGTGAACGACATCCTCGACCTCGCGCGTATCGAGGCCGGGCGCGTGGACTACCGCATGGAGGCGATGGACGTGGAGTCGGTGGTGGTGAGCGTGGTACCGATGCTGGAGCCGCAGCTCGCGGCGGCGGACCTGACGTTCGAGGCGACGATCGCGCCCGGGCTGCGGGCGCGCGGCGATCGCGAGAAGACCCAGCAGATCCTGATCAACCTGCTCACCAACGCGGTGAAGTTCACACCGCCGCACGGTCACGTCTCGGTGCGCGCGCATCACGACGAGCCGGCGAAGCAGCTGCTCGTGGACGTGCACGACACGGGGATCGGCATTCCAGCGGAGCAGCTGGCGAGCGTGTTCGAGCCGTTCGTGCGGGTGGAGACGGGGCAGACGCACCGCCCGGAGGGCACGGGGCTCGGGCTGGCGATCAGCCGAGACCTGGCGCGCGGAATGGGAGGGGACCTGACGGCACGGAGCGAGCCCGGCCTCGGAAGCACCTTCACACTGCGGCTTCCGGCGGCGTAGACTCAGCAACCCGCACAGGCACGTCGGAACGGTTCGTGCCTCGGGCACGCGACGTCGACTCACCTCCACCCGCACGAGGACACGCCCCCACGATGCTGACTCGCATCCTGCGCCACGCACTACTGGTGTCCGCCCTGCCCGTCACGCTCGCGGCGTGCGCGAGCACTGGAACGCCCGTCGCCGGCACCGTCGGGACGGCGGCGAGCAAGCCCTGGTTCGTCCGCGACGGCTTCGTCGCACCGGAGGCGGTGCGCTACGATCCCGACCAGGACGTGTACTTCGTCGGCAACTGGGGCACCGGGTCCGCGAGCGCGACGGACAACAACGGCTACATCAGCCGGATGAAGCCCGACGGGCAGATCGAGAACCTGCGGTTCATCGCCGGGGGCACGAACCGGGTGGTGCTGCACGCGCCGCGCGGGATGTACATCGTGGGCGACACGCTATGGGTGGCTGACGCCGATGCGGTGCGCGGCTTCAACAAGCGCACGGGCGAGAAGGTCGCTAACATCGACTTCTCGGCGTTCGACCGAGGGTTCCTGAACGACGTGGCGGCTGATGCGACGGGGACGGTGTACGTCACCGACACCGGGCGCAACAAGCTGTACAAGGTGCAGGGGGAGGGTGGTCCGACGCTCGTCGTCAACGACAGCACGCTCGGTTCACCGAACGGGATCACGTGGGACGCGGCGAACAACCGCTTCATCATCGTGCCGTACGGCGGCTTCAAGGGGATCCGCGGCTGGGCACCCGGCTCGTCGACGATGACGGTGATCGGCGTGAGCACCGGGGCAAAGTACGACGGTGTGGAGGTGCTCTCGGGCGGACGGGTGCTCGTGTCGAGCCAGGCGGATTCGAGCCTGCACCTGTTCAGCGGCGACGCGGGTCACGCGATCATCCACACGCTCGGCCCACCGGCGGACATCGCGGTGGACACGAAGCGGAACCGCGTGGCGGTGCCGGTGGTGGCGATGAGTCACGTCGAGATCTACGAACTGCCGAAGTAGCGCGCGGGTGTGCGGGGAAGCGAGATGCGATACGGCCTCGGGA
>DATEOG010000336.1:0-6306 GCA_035274345.1 Gemmatimonadaceae bacterium | reverse complement strand
CTCCTGGAGCGCCGCCAGAGCGAACGCGATGATCGTGCCATTCTCCATCGACACGAGCGTCCCGCGAGAGCGCGTCGCCAGCGTGCCTGCCCATGCGCCGTACTCCAGGAAACGGTGGTGCATGATGCCGGTGCCGCGCGTGTCCGTGAGGAACTCCGACCGGTAGCCGAACAGCCCGCGCGCCGGAATCCGGTACGACACGCGCACGAGCCCCTGCCCCGGATTCTTCATCTCGATCATCTCGCCGCGCCGGGGCCCGAGCTTCTCGATCACCGCGCCCAGATACTCCTCGGGCACGTCGATCGCCAGCTCCTCGTACGGCTCCAGCCGTTCCCCGCTCACGCCCGTCTTGATGATCACGCGCGGCCGCGACACCTGGAACTCGTAGCCCTCGCGCCGCATCGTCTCCATCAGGATCGAGAGATGCAGCTCGCCGCGCCCACTCACCGTCCACGTGTCGGTGGAATCGGTATCCTCCACACGCAGCGCGACGTTGCGCTCCAGCTCCTTGTACAGCCGATCGCGGAGCTGCCGCGACGTGACGTACTTCCCTTCCTTGCCGGCGAAGGGCGAGTTGTTCACGAGGAAATCGACACTGATCGTCGGCTCCTCGACCGCGATGCCCTCGAGGCGGTCAGGATGCTCGACGTCGGTGACGGTGAGGCCGATCTCGACTCCCTCCAGCCCGGCGAGCGACACGATCTCCCCCGCCGATGCACTCTGCACCTCGGTGCGCTCGAGCCCATCGTACACGTAGAGCTTCGTGACGCGGGCCTGCTCGTGCCTCTGACTCACGTCCATCGGGAGCAGCAGCACCTGATCGCCCACGTTCACCGTCCCGCGCTCGATGCGCCCGATGCCGAGCCGCCCGAGATACGGCGAGAAGTCGATCGTGGAGATCAGCATCTGGAACGGCGACGCGGCGTCGCTCGGCGCGGGAGGCACCGCATCGACGATCGTGTCGAAGAGCGGCGCGAGGTCCACCGGCTTGATGTCGAGGTCCATCGTCGCCACGCCTTCGCGCGCCGACGCGTACACGACCGGCGCGTCGAGCTGCGCCTCGCCCGCCTCGAGCTCGATGAACAGGTCGAGCACCTCGTCATGCACGCGCATCGGATCCGCGCCGGGCCGGTCGATCTTGTTGATCACGACGATGGGCGTGCGGCCGAGCTCCAGCGCCTTCCGAAGCACAAACCGCGTCTGCGGCATCGGACCGTCGAACGCATCGACGACGAGCAGCACGCCATCCACCATGCGCAGGATGCGCTCGACCTCGCCGCCGAAGTCGGCGTGGCCCGGGGTGTCGACGATGTTGATCTTGGTGTCCTTCCACCGCACGGAGGTGTTCTTCGCGAGGATGGTGATCCCGCGCTCCCGCTCCAGCGGGTTGGAATCCATCACGCGCTCGGCGACGACCTGGTTGTCCCGGAAGGCGCCGGCCTGCCGGAGCAGCTTGTCGACGAGCGTGGTCTTGCCATGATCGACGTGTGCGATGATGGCCACATTACGAATCTGCATAGCCTGGAAGTATAACCCACTACGGCGCTTGACGAACAAGCTCTGGTATTCGCCGCACCGGGGGAGCGTGTACCCGTGCCGTATTCCTCTTACACATGGGTCGGTAAAGCTCCCTCTTGACCGTTTGGCCCATTGAATGCACCATGCACGCGAGGGCCAAAACCAGAGCAGGAGGTGTCCGATGAACCAGGAGCACGACCCCGCCCTCGTGCAGTACCCTCATGGACGTGGCTATGGTCACGATTACATGCGCGGCGGGGAGGTACTCGGCGGCTATGGGTATGCGGAGCGCGAGGAATACGCGCGCTCGCGGGGCGAGCTGGAGGCCGCCCCGTCGGACGGGATGAGCGACGTCGATGGACAGGAGGAGTCCAGCACGTAGGCGGCATCGGCAAGCCGCCGGAAGCGAATCCGATGGTCATCAATGGAAACGGGACGCCAGGCGGCGTCCCGTTGGTATTTGGGGGGTGCGCGGTGCGCGGTGCGCTTGCGCGGTGCGCCTGCGCTAGCGCCGGGTGCCCCCTGCTGCAGCCTTCGGCGCTTCCTTGGCATTGGACTCCTGCTCGGCGAAGGACGTGTCCAGACCGCGCGCCTTCAGCGCGCCGAGGAACATCGTCTTGTCGACCGCCTTGGAATAGCCTTCGACGGGCTCGATGAGCCCGCCGTCCACCAGCTCGAGCAGGGCGTCGTTGAGCGTCACCATGCCGAGGCGTTTCGACGTCTGCATCACGGTCGGGATCTGGAAGGTCTTCCCCTCTCGGATGAGGTTCGTCACCGCGGTGATGGACAGCAGCACCTCGCGAGCCGCCACGCGCCCGCCGCCGATCTTCTTGCACAACGTCTGGGAGATCACCCCCTTCAACGACTCGGCGAGCATCACGCGGATCTGCGACTGCCGGTCCGCGGGGAACTGATCGATGATTCGGTCGATCGTTCCGGCGGCCGTCGTCGTGTGCAGCGTGCCGAATACGAGGTGCCCCGTTTCGGCCGTCTCGATCGCGATCGACACGGTCTCCAGGTCGCGCAGCTCGCCGACGAGGATGATGTCGGGATCCTCGCGCAGGGCCGCACGCAGCGCACTCTTGAAGGAGCCGGTGTGCACACCGACCTGCCGCTGCGTGATGATGCACTTCTTGTTCGGGTGCACGAACTCGATCGGGTCCTCGATCGTGATCACGTGATCGCTGCGCGAGCGGTTGACGAGATCGATGAGCGAGCACAGGGTCGTCGACTTGCCCGAGCCGGTCGGCCCGGTGACGAGCACGAGGCCCTTGTTCAACTGACAGAGCTTCTGGACCTCCGGCGTGATTCCCATCTGCTCGACCGTGACGACGGTCGCGGGAATCTGGCGGAACACCGCGGCCGGGCCGCGGCGGTCCTTCAGCGCGTTGGCGCGGAAGCGCGCGATGCCTTCGAGCTCGTACGCGTAGTCGGTATCGTTCGAGTCGGAGTACTCTCGGCGATTTCGTTCGGGCATGATCGAGCGAAGCATCGCATCGAGCCAGAGCGGCTCGAGAGGTGGCTCGTCGAGCCGATGCATCTCGCCGTGCAGACGCAGGATGGGCGGCTCGCCGCAGCGCAGATGCAGATCCGATGCACCCTTCTCGACCATCGCGCGCAGCAGGACGTCGAGCATCGCTCGGGCGCGATCGCTTCCGTCGAAGTGCGAGATGGCGTCGGCGTCGGCGGCCATGCTGCCGTGCGAGGAGGTGACGAGCCGGATGGCGGGATTGGCCGCTGCCGGTGTCGGATTGGCTGCAGTAGCGGCGGTGGCAGCGGTGGCTGCGCTGGCCGCGCCGCGGTCCCGCGCGTGGTCGACGAGCCGGTCGCGCTCGCGGCCGGCGTCGATCGTGATGCGTACCTTCCAGCGTGAGCCCTCGCGCTGCGCATCGATCGCGAATGCGCCTTCGTCGGAGACGTAGCCGAAGCTGGCCGACTTTCCGGCGCCGAGGACCTCCCCGGCCGCGGCGGGCGCGACTTCGCGCAGCAGTTGCACCACCTGCGCAGCGGTGAGCGGCGCCTTCGTCACCGGACGCGACGCGCCGGCGATCTCGAGCTCGGCGAGCGCACCTTCGTCCAGGCGCAAAGCGCTCGCGCGATGGCTGACCATCGCGGAGAGGAACCGGTCGAGCTGGGCCATTGTCAGGAGAGCGGACGGGCGTGGGCGATGAGCGCGCGGTTCACGATCTGGAGCCGGTCGGCGCCGAACAGCGGGATGAACTGCTGCTTGGAGTCATTGAGAATGTCGACCAGCCGTGGCCGACCCATGCGAACTTCGGGAAAGATCGACCCATGGAGGGTCGATCCGTCGATGAGGGCCAGCTCGACGTGCATCCCGACGACACCGCGCTCGACGCTGTCGTCCACCTCCGGTAGCTCCGTTCCGACGACGGCGATCTGGGACTTCTGCACCAGCAGCACGTCGCCGTTCGGCAGCCCGAGCGGCAGGAACGGATCGTCGTCGTCGTTGAGGAGGTCGAGCGGCTCCTCGGGTCCCGAACGGAACCGCGCGAAGGGCTGCACGAAGACGTCGCCGTCGAGCCGCTTGGCGTTCGCCAGCGTGACGTCGACTCGCCGGCGCGTCTTCTCGATACGATAGTCGTCGCTCATGATTGTCAGGTGTCGGGCGTCGGAGTCCACGGTGAAGGACGCGTGGGCCAGTGGCGTCGAAACATCTGGGGGGGTTACGTTCCTGACGTGCTCGGACGCGTCTTCGCCATCATTGGGCTCCTCGCCCTGAATGGCTTCTTCGTGGCGGCGGAGTTTTCCGTCGTCCGCTCTCGCCGATCCCGCCTGGAGGCGATGGCGCGGGCCGGCGACGCGAAGGCCCGCATCGTGCTCCGCGCGACGGCGAACCTGGCGCGACTGCTCTCCGCCTGCCAGTTCGGCATCACACTCGCCAGCATCGGTATCGGCGCGCTGGCCGAGGAGTCGCTGTCGCACGCGTTCGCGAGCGCGTTCGGCGCCATGCCGCTGCCGGTGCGCATCAGTACCGCGGCGCTCGGGACCTTCTGCGCCCTGGCCGTGGTGACCTACGGTCACGTGGTGTTCGGCGAGCTCGCGCCCCGGAGCGCGGCGCTCAATCATCCGGAAGAGGTGTCACGGTGGCTCGTGCCGCCGCTGATGGTGTTCGCCTGGCTCACCAAGCCATTCACGGTGCTGCTCAACGCATCGGCGGAGTTCGTGCTCCGCGTCCTGGGACAGAAGGCGGTGGACGCGGAAGAGAACGTGCACTCGGCGGACGAGCTGCGCATTCTGGTCGAGCAGAGCCAGGAAGTGGGCGCGCTCGAGCGGCAGGATGCGGCGCTGATCGAAGGTGTGTTCGAGTTCTCGGAAAAGAACGCGCGGGAGGTGATGACGCCGCGCACGACGATCGACGCGCTCCCGATGGACGCGACGCTCGACGAAGCGGTGGCGCTGCTGGTCGAGACGCAGCGATCGCGCTACCCGGTGTACGAGGATTCGATCGACAACATCGTCGGCCTGCTCCTCGCCAAGGACCTGATCCCCCTGCTCCACGCGCGATCGGAGCCGTTCGATCTTCGCCAGCTCATGCGACCCGTGCACGTCGTGCCCGGCTCGCGAGAGGTGGAAGAGGTGCTCGCCGACTTCAAGCGGCTCAAGGAGCACATGGCGGTGGTGCTCGACGAGTACGGCGGTACGGCGGGGATCGTGACGATGGAGGACTTGCTCGAGGAGATCGTCGGCGAGATCCTCGACGAGTACGACGAACCGGAGGAGCTGCCCGCGCCGGATCCCGATGCCGACGTATTGATCCCGGGCGCGACGAACATCGGAGAGCTCAACGAGCGGTTCGGACTCGAGATCAGCGACGACGAGTATGCGACGATCGGCGGCTACATCTTCGGCGCGCTCGGTCGCCTGCCCGTCATGGGAGACCGGGTGACGGCGAGCCACGCGGTGTTCACCGTGCGGGAGATGGACGGCCGGCGCATCGACACGCTGGCGGTGGATCTACATTCGGTCGGGGACCGGAGATCGAAGGCGAGGGAGGCGGAGAAACAGTAGTGAGTGCTCGGTAGTGAGTCATGAGTGACGGCGTTCGCGGTCACCCACGACTCACAACTCATCACCCACTCCTGCGTTGCACTATTTCCGCACACAGCAAAATCGCCTCGATCATGCTCGACGGATCGGCGATCCCCTGGCCGGCGATGTCGAGTGCGGTGCCATGGTCGGGGGAGGTGCGTGGAAAGGGCAGCCCGAGGGTGACGTTCACCGCGGAGCCGAACGCCGCGACCTTGATGGCGGTCATGCCGACGTCGTGATAGGGCGCGATGACCGCGTCGAACGCACCGCGCATGGCGCGCACGAACACCGTATCCGCCGGCAGCGGGCCCGTGATCCCCGCTTCGCGAGCCACTGGTGCGAGCAGCTCGTCGTCCTCGCTGCCGAACCGTCCGTGATCGCCGGCGTGCGGGTTCAGCGCACAGAGCGCGATGCGCGGTGATGCGATGCCGAACCACTCGCGGAGGCCGTCGCTCGTCACGCGCACGGCGTCGAGGATCGCATCGCGCGTGACGAGTCTCGGCACGTCGCGCAGCGGGACGTGCGTCGTGGCGAGGACGACGCGCAGTGGGTTCGGCATTCCCGGCGACGGGCGCGTCGCGGCGAGCATCATCGCGACCGTACGCCCCGTTCGCGCGGCGAGGAGCTCGGTGTGGCCGGGGAAGTCGTAGCCGCCGGCGAGCAGCGCGTGCTTGTCGAGCGGCGCGGTGACGATGCCAGCGACGTCGCCGCGCTGGGCGAGCTCGATCGCGCGATCGA
>DATEOG010000335.1:0-3402 GCA_035274345.1 Gemmatimonadaceae bacterium | reverse complement strand
CGCCGCGCCGCAGCTCGCACTCGGCGCGAGCGTACACTCGCTCGACGAGGCGCGCGTCGCCGTCAGCGAAGGCGCCAACTGGCTGGTGGCCGGCCACGTGTTCGCGACGAAGTCGCACCCAGGCGAGGAAGGTCGGGGGCTCCCGTTCGTGCGCGCGCTCGCGGCGGCCGTGACGATCCCCATCGTCGCGATCGGCGGCGTGCGTCCCGAGCATTGTCGCGTGCTGCGCGCGGCGGGGGCGTACGGGCTCGCCGTGATCCGCGGGATCTGGGACGCGCCGAATGCCGAACGCGCCGCGAGCGACTATCTTTCGGCGTATGACGACGCCGCTGGTACATGAGCCGTCGACCATCGCGTTGACGGTGAACGGAGACCCGCGCTCGGTCGCGGCGGGCACCTCCCTTTCCGATTATCTGACCTCCCTGAAGCTCGATCCCCGATTGGTGGTGATCGAGCACAACCGCACGATCCTTCGGGATCGCAGTGCGTACGCGTCGCTCGTCCTCAGGAGCGGCGACGTGCTGGAGATCGTGCACTTCGTGGGTGGAGGCTGAGATGACGGCCTCGGTCGTCCCGGCGTCGGATCTGGACACCCGATTCGAGATCGGTGGGCGCGAGTTCCGCTCGCGCCTCATGGTGGGCACGGGAAAGTATGCCTCCAATGCCCACATGCTCGCCGCGATCGAGGCGTCGGGCGCCGAGGTCGTGACCGTCGCCGTCCGCCGCGTGGACCTGGACCGCACGAAGGACGAGGGAATCCTGTATCACCTCGACCCGCAGCGGTTCATGCTGCTCGCCAACACCGCGGGCTGCTTCAGCGCCGACGACACGATCCGCTACGCGCGGCTCGCGCGCGCGGCCGGCTTCAACGAGTGGGTGAAGCTCGAGGTGATCGGCGATCAGCAGACGCTGCTCCCCGATGCGGCGGCGACGATCGAAGCGACGCGCGTGCTGGCCGCCGAGGGGTTCAAGGTGATGGCGTACACCAACGACGACCTGATCAGCGCATTGCGGCTCGAGGACGCGGGTGCGGTGTGCGTGATGCCGCTCGCGTCGCCGATCGGGTCCGGACTCGGCATGCTCAACGAGTTCGCGATCCGCACGATCAAGCATCGCCTGAGTGTGCCGGTCATCGTCGACGCCGGCGTGGGCACCGCGTCCGACGCGGCGATCGTGATGGAGCAGGGAGTGGACGGCGTGTTGATGAACACCGGCATCGCCGCAGCACAGGATCCGGTGCGCATGGCGACCGCGATGCGGCTTGCTGTCGATGCGGGACGGTTGGCATATCTGGCTGGGCGCATGCCGAAGCGGGAGATCGCGGTGCCATCGTCTCCCACGACGGGGATGCTCGACCGGTGAGTGAGACCGGGCGCCCCGCGATGGCGGTGCGTGGCGCCGTGACGGAGGCACGGGGCGCGGCCGCCGACGTGCTGACCGATCTGCGCAGCGGCGAGCTGCTTGACAGCGCGTTCGACCGGCGCACGGTCCGGCTCGATCCGCGCGATCGGCGGTGGACGCGCGAGCTCGTCTTCGGAATGCTCCGCCAGCGCAGTTGGCTCGATGCGCTGCTCGACGACCGTGTGCGGGGCGGGCTGGCGAAGCTCGATCCCGATCTGATCGACCTCCTGCGCCTCGGCGCGTATCAGCTGCTCTCGATGGGAAGCGTGCCCGCCTACGCCGCCATCGGACAGACGGTGGAGCTCACCAAGCGTCGCCACGGCATCGGCGCGAGCAAGCTGGCCAACGCAGTGCTGCGCCGACTCGACCGCGAGCGCGAGCGGCTCGCCGTGGCGACGCCCGAGGATCCGGTGGAGGCGCTCGCGCTGCAGCACTCGCACCCGCGCTGGCTCGTGGCGCGGTGGATCGCTCGCTGGGGATCGGACGAGACGCGATTGCTCCTCGAGGCCAACAACCGCGAGGCGCCGCTGGTGGCGCGTCCGTATCACGTCGTGCGCGAGCAGCTGGAGGCCATGCTCGAGGGGGCCGGCGTCACCCTCGCCGACGCCCCGCTCGTGAGCGACAGTCTCGTGCTCACCGGGGTCGTCGGTGCGATGACCGAGCTGGGCGCCTTCAAGCAGGGACTCTTCCACCTGCAGGATCCGGCCTCGACTCTCGTCACGCGCTACGCGGCCATCTCGCCTGGTGCACAGGTCGCCGACCTCTGTGCTGCGCCGGGCGGAAAGACGCTCGAGCTGGCACGGAGCGCCGGCATCGTGTTCGCCGGCGACGCGTCGTTCGCGCGACTGGCGCGCGTGCGCGAGAACGTGCGCCGGCTCGACGCAGGCAACGTCGTGCCCTTCGTCGGCGACGCGCGCTTCCCCGCCGTGAGCGGCATGGACGCCGTGCTGATCGACGTGCCCTGCACCGGCACTGGCACCTTCCGCCGGCACCCCGACGCGCGGTGGCGGCTCAAGGTGAGCGACCTCGCCGTGCTGCCCGCAGTTCAGCGCTCGATTCTCCGCGCCGCGGCTACCGCGGTGCGTCCCGGTGGGCTGCTCGTGTACAGCACCTGTTCGCTGGAGACGGAAGAGAACGATGCGCAGATCGAGAGTTTTCTCACCGACAACCCCGCGTGGCGGCTCGAGCCGCCGCCGGAGGGCGCGGTACCGGCGGCCGTGCTCGACGCGGGACGGCTCCGTGTGCTTCCGCAGCGTCACGGCACCGATGGGGCATTCGCGGCGAGGCTGCGCCGGTCCGATTCCTCGTCCGCATGACCTGGCGCGCACGCTTTCGTAAATCGCTCGTCTATCTCGTCGCCATCGTGGCGGGATTCTCGCTCGCCTATCTGGTCGTCGCGTTCTTCATCTTTCCGGCCGGAGTGATCCCGCGCGATGTCAAGGTGCCGAACGTCACGGGACTCGGCTTCGACGAGGCGGCGCAGCGGCTGGCGCAGGCGGGCTTCAAGAGCGAGCAGGGTGAGCAGCGCTACAACAACTCCGCACCGAAGATGACCGTTCTCGAGCAGTCGCCGCCGCCGGGCGCCCGTGAAGGGATCGGCGCCACCGTCACACTCGTGGTGAGCGGCGGGCAGCGCATGGTCGGCGTGCCGACCGTGACCGGCATGACGCGCATCGAAGCGCAGGTGCTGCTGGAGAAGGAAGGGTTCGACGTCGGCGACGTGCAGCAGGCCGAGAGCAACGCTCCGCCGGGTACGGTGATCGGCACGCGTCCCGCCGCCGGCTCGGCGGTGAGCGTGCCTTCCACGGTGTCGATCGTGTTGAGCAGCGGTGCGCCGGCACCATCGATGCCCGATCTCATGGGACGCGACATCGGCGCGGCGCGTCAGGTGCTCACACAGATCGGCGTGAAGAGCCTGTCGATCGTGCGCGAGCCGGGTGGACCGGGCGCGCCGGGCACCGTCATCGGTCAGACGCCGGTGAGCGGAGCGACGATCGCGCC
>DATEOG010000334.1:0-5844 GCA_035274345.1 Gemmatimonadaceae bacterium | reverse complement strand
CTGCGCGAGCTGGTGCGCGTGATGAACGCTGGTGATCGCGCAGCCCTTCGTCGCTTCGTCGACGAGCGCTTCGTCAACGGAGGCGAGGGTGGAGTCCCCCCCGATCAACGCGTCGAGCGGCTGCGCGCTCTTCACTCCACGTTTGGCGAGATCGTCATCAAGAGTGTCGACGCGAGCAAGCCGCGCGAGATCGCCGGCGTGGTGGAGGGGATGCGGACGGAGACGTGGCAAGGCATGACCGTGTTCCTGAACGAGGCGAGCCCCGCACGAATCCGCGGCGTCCGCCTCTCGCGGATTCCGGCACCCGATGCACCCACGCGCCGCCCGAGCGACGCCGAGCTGGTCGCGCAGGTGAAGGGGTACGTCGAAAGGCTGGCGGCGCGCGACGTCTTCTCGGGCACCGTGCTCCTCGCGAAGAAGGGCGTGCCTCTCTACCAGGCGGCGGCCGGCGAGGCGAACAAGGATTTCGGCGTGAAGAACACGCTCGACACCAAGTTCAACCTCGGCTCGATGAACAAGATGTTCACCGCGGTGTCGGTGATGCAGCTCGTCGAGGCGGGGAAGCTCTCGCTCGACGACACGCTCGGGAAGTTTCTCCCCGCCGGTGCGATGAAGCCGGAGGTGCTGGCGAAGGTGCGCGTGAAGCATCTGCTGTCGCACACGTCGGGGCTCGGCAGCTACTTCACGGAAGCGTGGGACCGTCAGTCGCGCGCGCTCTGGCGCAGCGTGGACGACTGGATGCCGCTCCTCAAGGACGACACACTGCAGTTCGAGCCGGGCACGCGCTGGGCGTACAGCAACACCGGCATGCTCGTGCTGGGCAAGGTGATCGAGGCGGCGAGCGGCCAGGACTACTTCGCGTACGTGCGCGAGCACGTCGCCAAGCCCGCCGGGATGACGAGCACCGACGCATACGAGCTCGATCGGGTCAACAAGAACCTCGCCGTGGGCTACGACCACGAGGGCGAGGACGCGAACGGGCCCATCTACCGGAACAACATCTTCCAGCACGTCATCCGCGGCGGGCCGGCGGGGGGCGGCTACTCGACCGTCGGAGACCTGACGCGGTTCGCCGAGGCACTGAAGAGCGGAAAGCTGGTGAGCGCCGCCGGACTGCGGATGCTCACCACGCCGAAGCCGGAGCTCAATTCGCCGGAGTACGGCTTCGGGTTCGTCATCGACAACGGCGGGAAGATCGTCGGGCACAGCGGCGGGTTCAACGGGATCAACTCGCAGCTCGACATCTACGTCGGCGAGGACTACACGCTGGCGGTGATGTCGAACTACGGCGACGGGGCGCAGCCCGTCGCCGACAAGGTCCGGTCGCTGCTCCTCGCCGGGCAAGGACGGACGGCGGCGCGCTGACGCAGTCGCGCCGCCCCGAGCCTGCGTCGAGCCGTCATGCACCCGTCAGCTGACGAAGGAGCGGGACATGGCCTCCGTGGTTGGACGTGAGCTGTGCACACAGCTCACGCGCGCAGACGTGGCGCGCCCAGCCTGCCGAGCGACGTGAGCGTCGCGCGGAGCTGCGGGGTGAGCTGGTCGGTGCTGACGAAGATGATGAGCTGCCGGCCGTTGTTGAGGACGTAGAGCTTCGGTCCCCACAAGTAAGCGCTCTCGCCAATGCCGCTCACGCGCTCCGTCTCAGCGCCGATCTGCTCGCGCAGCGCGTCGAAGTCCGCCTTCGAGACGGTCTCGCCGGCGCGCACGGTCACCGAGCCAGTGTTCGAGTTGTAGAACCGGCAGCTCGGCTCGCCGCGTCCCTTCTTCGGCGGTGCGAACGGGACGCCGAACGCGGACTCGAGCTCCGCCTTCGAGAAGAAGGTGCATGGATCCACGTTGGTCCCGATGACCGGGGGTGCGCCGGGCTGCACGTCGATCGAGGAGCCGCTCGAGGAGCGCGCCGACGACGAGTTCCCCACGAAAGCTGCGACGTCGTTCGCGTTGTCTGCAGGCGGCGCGTTGCCCCCGCACGCGGCGAGCATCAGCGTGCCGGCGGCGTACGCGACGATGGATGATCTCACGTGCATCTCTCCGGTCTCCCTCGGGGATGGTGTGCTCGGCGACGATCCTGAGAGCTCGATCAGCGAGTCGCGGCGCCGGCGATCGCTTCGGCCGCGCGCTCGACCATCGGCGTCAGCAGGTCCTGCCCGTCGGACGACGCCTTGGCCTTGCTGCCGTTCTTCGCGACGACTCCGCCGTCGAGCGTTTCGAGCCGCCAGTCGAGCGTGAGCTCGTCCTTGGTCTTCACGTTGCTCGCGAGCCCGCGTGCCGCCTCCGCGGCGGCGGACACCGCGGCGTTCGCGACGACGCGGCCCGCAGTGGACTTGGCCGCGCCGCGCAGCTCCCACGCGCTGCTCTCTACCGCGCCACCGATCATCTTGCCGAGGAAGCCGCCGCCGCTCTTGCCGCGTTCGAGCTTCATCGACGTGAAGACGACGTAACGACACGACGCCTGCTTCGCCTCCTCGCGCGCTTGCGACGAGAGCTTGGCGGTGAGCGGCGCGACGGCGAGCGTCGGGCCGGTGAGGTACGAGGCGAGCGACTCACGCACGGCGGTCGCACCGTCGGCGGTGTTTCCGCTCGCCATCTGTGCGGTGGTCGGTGCGAGGCAGATAATGGTTGTGGGGCCCTGGGCGCCGAGCGACGATGCAACGAGAAAGATCAGCGCGAACGGAGCGCGTAGATGCAGGACGTGAATCGAGTTGGTCACGATGCCCTCCTTGGGGCTCATTGGCGGGTGACGAGGAAGGAGCCCCGGATCTCGAAGGCGAGCGTGCTCCCGTTGCGCAGCGGTTTGGAACGGCGCACGAACGAGTCGCCGGCCTTCACGCCTGGATACTTCGTGAGATCGAGATCGATGACGGCGCTGTTCCACTCTCCCGCCTCGTGCCGACCCGGCTCGATGAGAGACTGGCGGTCACAGCGCAACGATGGTGCTCCCAGGTGCGTCACGTACGGGAGCACGTCGTAGTCGTCGTCGAATCCCAAAACGAGGACGCGGATCTGGTCGGGCGTGTTGCCCGATATGCTTTTGAGCTCGACGTATGACTTCTGCGGTCCCTCAGTCCAATTCAACGACGCGCCTCCCGGCCCGGCGAGGTGCGCGAAGCTCAACGTGCGATCGGGGCAGGACTGGAATTGGAATGTGAGATCGCCGTTGCCGTCGGTGTCGCCGTCGCTCACGATGTCGATCCGCGAGATGAACACCGTCACCAGTTGCTTCAGCGTCGTGAAACCACCCGTGGCCTGGTTCGCGGGCGCATTTCCAGTGGCGTTTGCGGCGATGACGTAGGTGTAGCGCGTATCGCGCGCGAGCTTCACCGGACTCGCCGCCGAGTAGCGCCACATGGCGCCGGTGGACGTGCCTCCGACGGTGAGTTGGATCGGCGCACCATTGCTGGCGGCGGGGGTGATTGTGACCGTGGGCCTGCTGTTCGGCGCAGCGTCGAAGCTCATCGCCACACCTTCGAGACCGGCCTTTACCGTGACGTTCCTGATGTCGAGCACGGAAGGCAGGGCGCTCGAGGATCCGGCGCCGCCGGGACGGAACACTCTGTCCCCGGGCCCCGTTGGCGTCGGGACGCTGGACGACGTCGAGCCGGCCGTCGGTCGCCCCGTCGCGACGACGTTCGTCAGATTGCGGTGCCACGGGCCGTGCGAGAGCGCCGAATCGGGATCGGCCGACGCGACCTTGAACAGCCAGAAGTGCGCGGGATCCTTCAGGTACTCGGGGATCGTGCTCACGTCTGCCCAGCGCTCGGCTGCCGTCGGCGAGTGGTCCACCGCGGCGCCGTTCTGGGCCTGCTTGAGCTGTGCGTTGCGCGCCGTGATGAACGCGATTCGGCCAGGCTCCTTCGGCATCCCCGCGCGGTCGGTCCACGCGCACGAGCCGGGCGAGAGCCCGCTCCCGCTCGCGCCGGGAACGTTCGCGCTCGTGCGATAGGTGACGATGACCTTCGCGAGGTTGCTGCCGGCGTTGGTGCCGCCGCCGAACAACAGTCCGGCCGAACCGCCGCGGCAGAGGAGATCGCGCCGCACATCGCTCGCGAACACGATCGGACCGTTGATCGTCACGTACGCCGGCTGCCCATCGTCGAACTGCGAGCCGAAGCTGCTGGAGAGGTTCGTGGCGTCGTTGACGAAGAACACCCAGTAGTGCTTCGGGTCGTTCAGGTATCGCGGCAACGTGATCGGATCGGGGAAGAAGCGCGCGGCACCCACGGTGGTGTCCATCATCCGCGTTGCGTTGAGCGACCACGGCTGCGCCTCACGGCGCACGTCGAACCGCACGCGGCCCGGCTCGGCCGGCACGCCGGCGACGCCGAGCGGGTTCCATGTGCACGTCCCCGGCTCGAGCAGGCGGACGTCGCTGCCGGGTGCCTTCGAGGGCCGCCTGTACTCGAGCACCATCACCACGCTCGCCGCGTCGCGCGGGCTGGGGTCCTGATCGACCTTCAGCGAGATGCCGTTGATGCCGCGGCAGTACAGCTGGCGCATCCCGCCCTGCGCGGGGAGCGATCCCGGCGCCGGCATCAGTGCGAGGGCAAGTGCCAGCGGAGCGAGCCGAGCCCACAGCCGGTGTGCGCTCGTCGTCATCCCGAGCGCAGTCGAGGGAGCTGCACTCGCTGTCATCCCGAGCGCAGTCGAGGGAGCTGCACTCGCTGTCATCCCGAGCGCAGTCGAGGGATCTGCACTTACAGCACGCATTGCATGAGTTCTCCGAGTGGTCATGGCAGGGCTCCGGCGCTCTCGTTGGATTCGCGACGGAGCATGAGGTCGGTCGCGACGACGCCGTGCGCGTCGCGGCGCAGGTACCGGATGCGAGGCTCTCCGGCACTCGCGTCACACGGCTCGTAGGAGGCGAGCAGCACGAGCGGCGTGATCGCATAGACGGCCGCCGGCTCCGTGTGCACCCTCGGCGCGGCACCGTCGGCTGCGCGTTCCCCGAGCTGCGGCAACAGCTCGAGCGTCACCGACGCAGTGTCCGTCGCCAACCGGATGGACTCGGCGCCGTCGCGCAGCTCCAGCGTCTCGACGCGGCGCGTGATCCGTGCGCGGTCGGCGACCGAGGCCGGCCCCACCATCGCGGCCACGCGGGCGGTCGGCGTGCTTCGCTCACTCAGCCAGAGCCCGGTCGCCGGCGCTGCGGCAACGGGGTGCAGCGAGTCGCTCGCGCAGGCAGCCGTCGCGCCGGCAAATGCCGCGGAGCGCTCCGCCGCGGCGGAGCCGGCTGGACCACCCTGTCGGCATCCCGCCAGCAGCAGGCTGAGCGCCGCGATTCGCGGCCAGGTCGACACATCGCTCTTCATCGGCACGCGCCGAAGCTGCGAGGCAGGCGTCGTCTGGCCGTTTCGCTCTGCCGTTACCGCGAGGTAACGGCGAAGCCACGGCGTGTTGCCGACCCGCAAACCCGCCCGTAGTCTTGGGTTGCCCGGCCATGTCGGCCGCCGGCCGGTCCGACGACGCTCGCCCCTCCGCCTCGATGAGCCAGCTCTTCACACTGGGTCGGGTACGCCTCCTCGCGACGGACGGCGCGGAATCGGCGGCGGCGCAGCCGAAGCGGATGGCGCTGCTCGCGTATCTGACGGTGACGTCGGCACGCGGTGCCACGCGGCGCGACGCACTGCTGGCCCTCTTCTGGCCCGAGCTCGGCGACGAGGAAGCGCGGCGCGCGCTGCGGCAGGGCTTGCACTACCTCCGGCGCGTGCTCGGCGAGGACGTCTTCGTCGGCGAGGGCGACGAGCTTCGCGTCCGCGAGGGCACGCTCGGCTGCGACGCGGTCGACTTCGAGCGGATGATGGACGACGGCCGGGCGGAGCAGGCGATCGCGCTCTATCGCGG
>DATEOG010000333.1:0-3528 GCA_035274345.1 Gemmatimonadaceae bacterium | reverse complement strand
ACTGAGCTGGTCCCCCGACGGGCGCGAGGTCGTCTGGAGCGCGGGGCGCGGCGGCGCGCAGGATCTCCACGTCACGACGATTGCCGGCGGCGCAACTCGCCGGCTCACCGCGCTGCGCGGAAGCGAGTCACAGGCGGCTTGGTCTCCCGACGGCGAGTGGATCTCGTTCGTTCACTGGGCGAGGCCCGAGCTCCCGACACCGCCGTGGGCCGGCGATACGATCGGCCGTCGCATCCGCATCGTTCGCGCGAAGCTCGCCACCCCTGCGACGCTGGCGGACACGCGCGAGCTCGGGCGGTACGAGGCGGACATCTACACATCCGGCGATCTTCGCCCGGTGTGGAACGACAGCTCGACGGCGGTGCTGGCGTTCCAGGCGGGATGGATGCCGGCGACGGGGCTGCCGATCCGTGCGCGGTGGCTGAGCGTCGACGGCCGCGATCGTCCCGCGCCGGCTCTGCCGTACCGGCCGAGCTTCGTTCACGTCGGACGCGGCGGCGCCATGACGTTCGTGCGTGGCGGGCAGCTCTGGCGCGTCGCATCCGCCGGCGCGGCGCCGAGTCAGCTCGGCGAGTCCGCCGCGCTGTACCCGAGCGTGGCCGACGACGGTACCGTGCTGTTCGTCTCGCCTGACGGCCTGCGCCTCCAGGGTCGCGACGGATCCGTTCGCGAGCTGGGCTGGCCGATTCCGCTCCGCGTCGCCGCGGCGCCCGCTCCGATGATCGTGCGCAACGTCCGCGTCTTCGACGGAACGGACACTGGCCCGCGCGGACTTCGCGACCTGTCGATACACGGCGGCCGCATCGCCGCCATCGCCCCGGCGGGGTCGCTGCCCCGCCGCCGCGGAGTCGCCGAGCTCGATGCGTCGGGACGGTGGGTGATTCCCGGTCTGATCGACGCGCACGTCCACTACGAGGACCCGGCCGTGCTGCCGGCGGCGCTCTACTTCGGCGTGACGACGGTTCGCGAGATGGGCGGACCGACGGCGGCGGTGGCCGCGGCGCGCGATGCGGTGATGGCCGGCGCGATCGGCGGCCCGCGGGTGCTCGTATCGGGCCCGCGCTTCTACCCGTCGCCGACGACGGGCGGGTGGACGGGCAGCGACGAATGGATGCCCGCGGACAGCGCGACGATGGTGCGTGGCCTCGAGCTGCTGCGCGCCTTCGGCGCGACGAACGTAAAGCTGCGCTACCCGCAGACGTTCGCGAGCGGCGCCATGCTCGCTCGCCTCGCGCGCGCGCGCGGCATGAGCATCTCGGGGCACTGCATTGCCCTGTCGCTCGTCGTCGCCGGGGTCGGCGAGCAGCAGCACCTCGACGGGCAGTGCATCAGGAACACGTCCGCCGCCCACGACGATCGCGCGCAGCTCTTTCGTGCCGCCGGCGTCGTGGGAGTGGCGACGATCTTCCTACACGCCGAGCACGCGCGCGCGGTGCGGGACACCAGCTCGGCCCACCACCCCGACATCGAGCCGTTTCTCACGCCACAACTCCGACTGACGCGGCTCGCCGACAACCCGACCGGCACGCCGCGAGGGCGCTTCATCCAGCGCGACCTGGCGCGCAGCGGTGCGCGGTGGTTCCACGAGATGGGGCTGCCGCTGGTGATGGGATCGGACGCCCCCGACTTACCGGGCGCGCAGCACGGCGAGCTGGCGGAGCTCGTGAGCGCCGGGCTCACGCCGGCCGAAGCCCTCGTCACCGCGACGTCCGCGGCAGCGCGAGCGCTCGGCGTCGACGCCGACGTCGGCCGAATCGCGGTCGGCAAGATCGCCGATCTCGTGCTGCTCGACGCTGATCCGCTCGTCGACATCGCCAACACGCGAAAGATCTGGCGTGTTGTCCAGGGAGGACGCGTCGTCGATAGGGACGCGTTGCGCTCCGCGGCCGCGGCGGGGCGCTGACGAGCCGTTTCGGGCGAAGGCTCCCGACTCGAGTCGGGAGCCTTCGTTGTTTGCCCTATCAGCATCCGGCGACGCCGGTAGTGGAGCCGCCGCATCTGCCGCGCGACATCCTGAGCCCAGCCTTGTTTCGTGACAAGCGCGCTTCTCAAGAATCGTGATCGTGACAGATCCGAGCTGCAAGACGTAGCAGCTGAGAGCGGACCTACCCGCGACGTGCAGGTGCGCCCGGCATGAACCACGTGCACGCGCTCTGGTTCGGGGGTAACTTCAAGGAGTACGGCGCAGATCTGCGCCGACGGAAGGGCGCTGAAGCCGACACCCACCATCGAGTGAGCTACAAGATGCTGGTGCGCAGCTAGCTGCCTCTGAGATGCGCGTTTCTCCCAGTCACGTCGTCCTCCTCGTCCTCGTCGGTTCGCTGAGCGCTGCGTGCCACCGCGCGGCGCCACGAGTGCCATCGACGCCACTCACGCCGCAGGAGGAGCACTGCTGGTGGGCAGCGCTCCGCACGGCAATGCCACCCGATTCGGTGGCTGCGCGCTATGCCCGAGCGTACGAGACACTGGGACTATCGAACGCTGGATGGTCGCACCAAGCGGATACCGCGTGGGCGGAGGCGGGCCCGACGCCCCTCACCCGCGAGGGCAGCAGTGCCATCTACTCGGCTCGTGTTGTCGCGTATCGCCGCGGGGACACGACGCTCGTCCGCCCCTTCAACGCAGTCCAGCCAGTGGGGCCCGCGAACGTTGGAGGACTCATCGCGTTCTGTGGGGACGTAATCCGTGCGGCGAAGGCGGGAACCACTCAACCATCCAACGAGGAGCCGGACGACAGCCTCCCGCTCTGGCGGCGACGACCGACACACTAGCTCACCGTGAATGCCGCCTTGCTCCAGAAACTGACTGACGCGGAGGTGCGCGGAGGCAACGTCGAGAGCGCGGAGGCTTCGCGTGCTCCTCCCGCGTGACACTCCGTTGCGCGACGGCGCATACTGCCGAGCGGCTCTGGCGAACACACATCGTAACGCGAGAGTTGTCACGCGGAGGCGCGGAGGACTGCGCGCGGAGGCGCGGTGAACTACTCGCGGGGCCGAGCCAGGTGAAGTGGCGTTGTGTTCATCTCCATTCACAGCTCCACGAGCAGGAAACTTTAACGTCGGCATCCAGGCCTTGTCGCGACGCGATCGCATTGCGCGATAGCGCCCACCGCCAGCGGCAAGGAGAGACGTGGAGCTCGACGACATCACCGGCGCCATCCTCGATGCGTCGCTACAGGTACATCGCGAGATTGGGCCGAGCTCCTCCTCAACTTCGGCGGCGAGACGATGAAGGAGGGCGTGAAGCGCGTCGTCAACAACTACACTCCTTCGACCTCATCACTCCTCCGCATCAACCGTCGGAGCTGACCGGCCGCGGCCATGCCCGACTGCGCATCCCCAAGCAGCATCTCTCCGCGCCTCCGCGTGCGGTACCTCCGCGCCTCCGCGTGACAATCCGTTGCGCGGCGAGCTGTCTCGCGCATCGCCCTCAGCGAGCGGCGCAACATCGAGATCGCGGTGCAGTGCGTTCTGCGTCGCTCCGCGTCGGTCTGTTGCAGTTCTAGAACTGGAACGTGAGCGGAGCCCG
>DATEOG010000332.1:0-2537 GCA_035274345.1 Gemmatimonadaceae bacterium | reverse complement strand
CGTGCTTCTTGAACGTCGCGCCGACCTTCGGCAGCTCGACGAACACGATGTCGCCCAACTCGCCCTGCGCGTAGTCGGTGATGCCGATGTACACGACACCCGGCTCGCCCGCGGGCCTCAGGTACTCGTGATCCTCGGTATAGAGCAGATCCTGCGGAATCTCGGACACGTCGCGCTCCAGCGTGGTGATGGTGGTGAGGGGGCGCAGTCTATCCGGCGGCCGAGAGCAGTGTCAAGCCGCGCGCGCGCGGCGCGCTAGCGCTCGAACGCGGGGCTCGCGGTGAGCTCGGCGGCCTGCTCGAGCGCGCTCCACACTTCGGCCACGCGCGCGTCCAGCTGCGCCAGCGTGCCCACGTTGTCGATCACGAAGTCGGCACGTGCCCGCTTCAGCTCGGCCGGCATCTGCGCGACGATCATGTCCATCGCCTCGGTCTCCTTGAGCCCGCGCTCGCGCACGAGGCGCTCCAGGCGTACGGGCCGCGGAGCGTCGACGAGCACGATCCGGTCGAAGGCGTCGGTCATCTTCCGCTCGAAGAGCAGGGGGATGTCGCAGACGACCAGCTTGTCGCCGCGCATCCGGGCCTGCTGCACGAGGTTGGCGCGCATGCGCTCGACCTCCGGATGCACGAGCGCGTTGAGCTGCTCGAGCTCGGCGGCCTCGCTGAAGACGATGCGCCGCAGCGCACCGCGGTCGAGCATCCCGCTCGGCTCCAGAATCGACGTCCCCCAGCGCTCGACGATCGCCTTGTAGGCCGGGGTCCCCACCTCGACCGCCCGACGCGAGAGGACGTCCGCGTCGATGATCGTTGCCCCCCGCTCGCTCAGGAGCTGGGCGACGGTGGACTTTCCGCTGCCGATGTTGCCGGTGAGGCCGACGAGAAGCATGGAGTTGCCGAAAAAGGGGGTGCTTCGGCCAAGCTATGATCCTCGACCGGGAGCGGCAAGCGCGAGTCGGACGCCCCGGCGCAAGAATAGCAGCACCGGTGCCATGGCATCCGCCATGCCCGCCGAGACGCCAGAGGGCACCCCGAGACCACCAAACGCATGGATATCGACGAAGGCATCGACGACGCAGAGGGGATTGGTCAATACTCCGCCCTGGTGCAGGAGCAGCTCGCGCTCGTGGGCGAGGACCCGACGCGCGAGGGGCTGCTCCGCACCCCTGAGCGCGTCGCCAAGGCGATGAGCTTCCTCACGCGCGGCTACCGGCTGCGTGTGGAGGACGTCGTCGGCGAGGGAATCTTCGAGGAAGAGCACCGGAACATGGTGATGGTGCGCGACATCGAGCTGTACTCGCTGTGCGAGCACCACATGCTCCCGTTCTTCGGCCGGGCCCACGTTGCCTACATCCCGGACGGGCGGATCGTCGGCCTTTCGAAGCTGCCACGAATCGTGGACATCTTCGCGCGCCGGCTGCAGGTGCAGGAGCGGCTCACCGAGCAGATCGCCGAGGCGATCGACGACGTGCTCTCCCCGCTCGGCGTCGGAGTGGTGGTCGAGGCCTACCACCTCTGCATGATGATGCGCGGGGTGGAGAAGCAGAACTCGCGCACGATCACGTCGGCGCTGCGCGGAGTGTTTCGGGATGATGCTCGCACCAGAGAGGAGTTCCTCTCGTTGGCGCATGCGAAGCTTGCCGTGTGAACTGCAACTGCGAATAGCGAGTACTCGAGTACCGCGTACCCAGTACGCGTTGGACGCTCCCGGAATTCCGGTCAGCCACCCAGTAGTGAAGACTTGTCCGGGTCGCGATCCCGAGTGGAATTCCGGGGGCACGCGGACCGGGTCTGGGTACATAAGTACGTCAGTCGTACTCGGTACTCGCCGTGGCAGTTTCGCGTCAGAGCAGCCTTACCTGGTCCTCATCTCTTCGAGGGACCGAGTGACAGCTCCGGCATCTCGCCTCGTAGCTCTCGTCGCCGCCGACCATGATCGTGGGTGAGTCGTACCGCGCGGGCTTGCCGTCGATGAGGCGCTGGTTCCGGCTGGCCGGATTGCCGCAGACGACGCAGATGGCGTGGAGCTTGTCCACGACCTCCGCCACGGCGAGTAGCTGGGGCATGCAGCCGAACGGCTCGCCCCGGAAGTCGGTGTCCGTCCCGGCGAGGATGACGCGCTTGCCGCCGCCCGCGAGCGCCGTCGCGAGATCGACGATCCCCTTCTGAAGGAACTGAGCCTCGTCGATCGCGACCACCTGCGTGTCGCTGCGTACCTCGCGCGCGATCTGCTCCGGGGTATCGATCGGGACCGCCTCGACGGTGCGCCCGTCGTGGCTCGAGACGTGGTAGATGCCGGCGTAGCGCTCGTCGAGATGCGACTTGAACACCTGGACGCGCTTCTTCGCGATCAGCGCGCGGCGCACGCGTCGAATCAGCTCCTCGCTCTTGCCGCTGAACATTACCCCGCAGATCACCTCGATCCAGCCGCGCGCGCCGCCGGGATAGAGGTCGCCGATCATGTCTCGTCTCGCCGATCCCGTCGGGGGGCGGCGGCGCGGGGCGGACGCCGATCGTCGCGGTCGTACGGCCGCTTCGGGC
>DATEOG010000331.1:0-9504 GCA_035274345.1 Gemmatimonadaceae bacterium | reverse complement strand
ACAGGAGCTCCTCGGCGATGTGGCTGAGGCCCTCGTTGAGCCAGGTCTCCTCGAAGTCCGACGCCTCGTTCACGTAGATGCGGCGGCCGGAGTTGATCAGATGCTGGAACTCGTGCGCCAGCACGCTGACCGTGATCGTATCGACGAAGCCCAGCGTGTGCCGATTGCCGTTCACCGCGCCCGTCGGATCGGGGACGAGCATGTAGAACATCTCCCCTTCATTGCTCGTCGGGCAGCCCTGCAAGCCGTTGCTGGTCGTCTTCGGAAACAGATCGCGCGGATGAAAGAAGCCGCCGATGTACGAGTCGGAGTTCGCCGGCGTGAGCTCATTCACGTACTTGGTGAAGAGCACCGCGACCTTGTTGTTGCCGTCGATGTCGCTCGGCGCGCCGAAGTTGTTCACGTCGAGCGGATAGACGAGCGTATCGAAGCGCGCAGCGAACTTTACGTAGTCGGCGTCGCTGAAGCCGTTCGCCGGATTGAGCGTGTCGGCGAGCACGATCGCCTTCGCACCGATTGCCGTGACACGGAACGCGCGAGTGATGACGTCGCTGCAGGCCGAAGCGGAGACGTTCAGACGGACGATGTCGCCCACGGCGGCGGTCGACGGAATCGACGAGAACGACGGCGACGATGGAGACAACCGGCCACCTGAGGCGCGCGTGGCCGAGAGGCGCGCGGAGCGCGTAGCCCGCGCAGCGCCGAACAGCCCGTTCATGCTTCTCGCGTTCGAGAGCAGGCGCTGGTGAAAGGTCTGATCGAGCCGCTTGGTAGGCGCCGCCGAGAGCCCGGTGGCGGAGCGTGAGAGGAACGGAGTCGAGGAATACGGGGCGCTGAATGTCGACGGCGGCGCGGCGACGCCCGAGGCAAAGAGGTTGGTGGAGAGAATCGTAGCGCCGTCCCGCGACGAGTTGTAGGCGACGATGGTGTACTCCGACGCCGCGCCCGCTGCGCCCGTCAGGCAGAGATTCGTCCCCTGCACCGTGACCACGGAGCCGACGGCCATGGCGCTCGGCGTGGCGATGCCCGTACAGAAGGAGGCGCCGGCGGCGAGCACGTTGACACCGACGGTGTCGGAACGTCCGCCCGAGCTGGCGGTGATCGTGGTCGTGCCGTCCTGGCGCAGTACGCGTACGAGGCCCTGCGGATCGACGCTCACGAGCGTCGGGTCGCCGACGGTGAAGCTGAGCGCGGACCCGGTGACGGCGTTCGCGAACTCGTCCTCGAGGATGAAGGTGATCCGCGCCGTGTCGCCCGCCGAGAAGAAGCGCATGAGCTTCGGCGTGGTCACCAGCGTCTTGAGCGGACCGGCGGTGGCCGCGACCGTCACGCTGGCGCCCGCGGACACGCCGGTCGCGTTCGCCGTGAGCTGAATGGACCCGATCTTCGTGCCCAGCGTGACGGTCGTCGTCGCCATGCCGGACGCGTCGGAGACGACCGACGACGGCGAAAAGGTGACGCCACCACCGCCGCTGGCGAAGAAGTTCACGGAGTTGCCGGCCACGCCGTTGCCGTTGGCATCGGCGACCTTCACCGTGAAGGCGCCGAGCGACGTCTTCACGACACCCGAGGCGGTCGGTGACGCGGCCACGCTGACGTTGCTCGCCGGGCCGATCTTCGGACCGGATGAATCGGAGCCGCCGCAGGCCGCGACGACGACAAGCAACCCCGTCGTCACGAGAGAGAAATGGAAGCGCATCACTTTGTCCGCACAATGACGAGCTGAAGGTTGGAGCTCGCCGCGCCGGACTGGCCGCCGAGGGTGAGCGTGGCGGTGCCGTCGGTTGGCACCGCAAAGGTGAAGTACGCAGCGCCGCCCGGCACGACCGTCCCGGAATAGGTCGGCGTGGTCGGTAACATCGCGGTCACGGGGAGCGGATAGAGCGCGGCAATACCGTCGACGCCGCCGAAGATGCTGTGCCAGTTCCAGCTCTTCTGCGACAACTCGGTCGAGGCAGCGGGTGCGTCGTCCATCACGTTCGAAACAGTCCAGTCACGCAGCAGCGGAGCTACGTCACCGAACACTGATTGCAGGTTGGCCACGCCGACAGCCGTGTTGTTCACGAGACGCGACCACACGGTGCCGTCGGACGTGCTCGTGCGGTCGACGAGGTAGCGGAGCAAGGACCACGCCGCACCTCGCGTCGAGAGGGAATCGCCAGCGCGATACGGTGACCCATCAGCGGGTGAGGCGAGGTAGTCGCGCAGCCGCCCCTGGTTGCCGAGCATGTCGTTCCGGTACGCGTTGCGAATCCGGGTGCTCGAGATGAGCGTCTGGTAGGTGATGTTGCTTCGCGGCGAGAGCCCCGCCTCGCGGTAGAACAGCAGCTCCTCCGCCTCGTGTGCGAGCCCTTCGTCCAGCCACTTCTCCTCGAACTTCGGCGCCGCCGTGTTCACGTACAGCTTCCGCGACGCATTGATCAGGTGCACGAGCTCGTGCGCGATCACGCCCGTGGAGCTCGAATCGACGAAGGCCTTGGAGCGCTGGTTCCCGTTGATGACGCCGTTCGGGTCCGGCGCCATGATGTAGAAGAACTCGCCTTCATTGCTCGTGGCGCACGCCGACGCCCGTGGGGTCCCGATCACCGGGAACAGGTCGCGCGAGAACGTGAGCCCTCCGACGTACGACGACGAATTTCGCGGCGTGAGCTCATTCACCGCGCGGGTGAACACGATGGCGATCCGGCCGTTCTTGTCGATGTCCGTGGGCTCACCGAACGCCGCGACGTCCATCGGATAGACGAGTGTGTCGAACCGCGCGGCGAAGCGCTGATAGTCGGCGGCCGAGAATGCCTGCGTCGGAGTGAGCGGGGGGTTGAGGGTGTCGACGAGGATCAGCGCCTTGCTGCCGATCGCAACGACCCGAACCGGATGCCGGATGGCGTTGATGCAGGCGTCCTCTGCATTCACGTTGATCGTCACCACGTCGCCAACCGCGACGCTCGTGGGCAGCGCGGGGACCGAGATGGCGTTGGGACGTCGCGCCGACGCGAAGCGCGGCGTCAGCTCGGCGCGCTCGCGGTCGCGGAGACGGCTCTCGTACGCTTCGTCGCGGGTCAGCCCGACCGGTGCAGAACGGGCGACGCTGAGAGAAGGCACTCTCGCGCTGAACGGTCCGCTGTCGCCTGCCTCGATCCCGCTCGCTCGAAGGCTGTAGCTCGACTTTCCGACGCTGTCGAACCCGAGGTTCACGACGACGGCGACGAAGGTGCCCCCGCTGCCACCACCGAGGACTCGGGCCTCCCGGCCGCTTTCCACGGCGAGAGACTGACCGAGCGTGAACGCGCCCCCGACCGGCTCGGCGGGGCCGTCCTTGCCGCAAGCCGCGAGAAGAGCGACGGCCAGCGGGACGAGCGAACTGCGTGCTTGCGGAAGCATCGAGGGGTCGTTTCGGCGTGGTGGAGCTACGGAGGAACGGCGGGTGCCACCTACAAGCACGGACGCCGGCGCCGATTGACAGGGCACGTCGATCGGCGTCGGGGAAGTTCTGATTCTAAACCGTCGAGAGGAAGACGTTCCAGCGGGAACCAGGGGGACGCGGCATCGGACTGGATGACACCACAGGTTATTCCCACCCTGTGTCCGGCGGGCGGGCTCACGGCAGTGCGAGGCTGGCACCGACCTGCTCCAGCGCTACGGAAGAGACCTCGCTGAAGAGCAGATCGGCACACTGATCCGGAGTGAGGGGCCTGACGAGCAGATAGCCCTGCCACTCCCCGCACCGATGCGCCGTGAAGAACGCCAGCTGCTCCGAGCGCTCGACTCCTTCGGCGATGACGTTCACCCCGAGCGTCTGACCGAGCGCGATCACCGCCGCAGCGATGGCGCTGTCGTCGGTGTTGTGCGGTACGCCGCTCACGAAGCTACGGTCGATCTTGAGCGAGTCGATCGGGAACAGTCGAAGGGCGCTGAGCGAGGAGTAGCCGGTCCCCAGATCGTCGATCGAGACGCGCACGCCCGTGGCCTTGAGGGCCCGGAGGTTGTCGATGGCGCGGCCGCTCGAGCGCATGGCGATGCTCTCCGTGATCTCGATCTCCAGCTTGTCCGCAGGGAGCCCCGTCTCGTCGAGCACCTGCTGGATTCGCGAGACGAGGTCCGCCTGCTGCAGCTGCCGGACGGACAGGTTCACCGCGGCCCGCAGGTGCGTCAGGCCGCGCTCGCGCCACTGCTCCACCTGCCGGCAGGCTACGCGCATCACCCATTCACCCATCGGCACGATCGCCCCCGTCGCCTCGGCCAGGCCGATGAACTCGGCGGGAAGGAGCAGGCCACGCTCGGGATGCATCCATCGCAACAGCGCCTCGACCCCCGTGATCCTGCCCGTGCTCGATTCGACGATCGGCTGATAGGCCACGCGCAGCTGATCGTGCTCCACTGCGCGTTTGAGATGGCTCTCGAGTCCGAGCTGCTCGAGCGCGGCCGTGCCCAGCTCCGGGATGTAGCGCTCGACCATGTCGCGCCCCTGGGCCTTCGCACGGTACATCGCCGCATCGGCGCTCTTGAGCAGCCCTTCCGGCTGGGTCGCGTCGGCGGGGTACAGGCTGATGCCGAGGCTGGTGGTGACGAACACCTCCTGGCCCTCGAGGAAGATGGGGCGCTTCACCGCGGCGATGATGCGATCCGCCACCAGCACGGCGTCCTCCGGCGTCCCGACGTCGGTGCACAACACGGCGAACTCGTCGCCGCCCAGCCTGGTCACCGAATCCTCCCCTCGGACAGCGGAGCGGATGCGGTCCGCTACCGTCTGCAGGAGCAGGTCGCCCGCCGCATGGCCGAGCGAGTCGTTGATCACCTTGAATCGGTCCAGGTCGAGGAAGAGCACCGCGACGATGCTGTTCGTTCGGCGCGCCCGGTGGAGCGCCATCCCCATCTGGTTCAGGAAGAGCTGGCGGTTGGGGAGTCCGGTAAGGGCGTCGTGGTAGGCGATCTTCTCGATCTTCGCCGCGGCGTCCATCGTCGCCTGCCGCTCTTCCTCGAGCAGCCAGATCACGAGGCCCATGGCGAGGCCGAAGTACAGCACGACGTCAACGAGACCCAGCGAGGACAGCCAGAGCGCGTTGAGGACGCGGATGTCGCGGTCGGTGGAGAGCGCGAGGAAGTGGACCTGGTGCGCGGCGATGCCGAAGAAGGCGAGCGTCACGGAGCGCCGGCCGATCGCGCGCGCGATGCGTGGCACGCGGCTGATGGACCGCGCCGCGACGAGGGCGGCGAGCGCGACGAGGACGCGGCGTGACGTCACGCGAAGCTGGTAGACCAGCTCGCCGTTGGACGCGTCCCACCACAGGAGGCCGGGCAGCAGCGCGCCGAACAGGGCGGTTCCGATGACGATGCGGCGTACCGTCGCCTTCGGGAGGGCGTTGCCCGACGACAGCTCGTATGTCCCCATGAGGAGCCACGCGAGCTGCAGGCACCCCGCGACACCGGACAACACCGAGATCGCGGCGTGCGGCACGAACTCGATCGTCCGTCCGACGAGGACGATCCGAGCGAGCGCGCTGAGCGCGGTGTACGCCGCGAGCGCCAGCCAGCTCCACGTCCAGTGACGCAGGAACGGACGCCAGTACCGACGCTGGAGCCCGACGAACACGCAGGCGATGATCAGCGACGCACCTGCCTGCACGAACAGGCTGGCCACGGTCATGTACTGGGGCAGCGGCATTCGGTGATGTGGGAGAAAGCGCCGACTGGTGCCGGCGGTGCGCCGAGCCGTCCAATCTTGACGACCGACGATCGAGCGAGGGCACCCGAACAGGGTGCCGTTGCGTACGGGCGGTGCCGCCGCCTAAGGTTGGAGCGCGGCTCCTTCATGCCCCTCCCCGCCCGCGCCTTTCATTACATGCGCTTCAACCGCGATTCGTGCGTCGTCGTCTCGGACGAGCAGGTCTCCACTTCGCTCGGGGACGAGACCGTCATCCTGGGCATGGAAGACGGCGTCTATTACGGCCTCGACGCGGTCGGCGCGCGGATCTGGGCGCTACTGGCCACCCCTCGCCGGGTGTCGGAGCTCGTGAGCACCATCCTGGGCGAGTTCGACGTCACGCCGGAGCAGTGCGAGCGCGACGTACTCGCCCTGCTCGACGATCTGTTCGACCGACGACTCGTGAGCGAAGTGGACGGGAGCGATGCAGCTGTTTCGTAGACGCAGATGGCCGCGTGAGGACTGGCTCGCGCTGGCCGAAGCGTTTCTCGTCCTCGCGCTCGTACGCCTGTCGCTTGCGACGATGAACTTCAAGCGCATCGAGCGGTTCACGGTGAGGCTGGCGCGGCGGTTGGCCCCCCGCCCCGTCGATGGCACTCCCGAAGACGACGCCAGACTTGGCCGAGCAGTGCGCCGCGCCGCGATGCTCGTCCCCGGCGCCAAGTGCCTCGCGCAGGCGACGGCGGCCATGGTGGTCTCCGCGCGGCACAACCGACGCAGCCGGATGACGATCGGTGTGAAGCTCGGCGCGAGCGAAGCGTTCGGCGCGCACGCATGGCTCGAGACGCCGCACGGAATTCCCGTGGGAGGCGACGAGGCGGCGCAGTTCGCCCCGCTCATGACCGTCGACCCGTTCGCCGACGTCGCCCACGTGACGGCCCCGTGACACCCTTCTCCATCCGGCGGTTCGTCTCGCTGCTGCTCCAGGCCGCGCCGCGCGCGACCGTGGCGTCGGTGGTGCTCATGGCGCTCGTGGCGCTCACGGAGGGAGCGGGCCTGCTGCTGCTGCTGCCGTTGCTCGCGCTGGCGGGCGTCACCACCGGTGCGCCGGAGGTCAGCGGGATCTGGGCGAGGATTGCGCCCTTCGTGCCGCATTCACTGGGTGGTGCGCTCCTCGTGTACGTCGCCGTGGTCGCCGCGCGGTCGGCGCTCGAGTTCGCGGAATCGGTGGCATCGGTGCGTGTGCAGGTCGAGGTCACGCGAAAGCTGCGCGAGCGCCTGTACCGGGCGCTCGTCCGCGCGCGCTGGGAGACGATCGTCCCGCTGCGCGGCGCTCGGCTCGCGCACGTGCTGACCGCGGAGCTCGAGCGCGTGAGTACGACCACCAATCAGCTGCTTACCGGCTCGCTGCAGCTGCTCATCGCCGTCGTGTACGCAGCCGCCGCTGTAGCCCTCTCGCCGTCGCTCGCACTGATCGCTGCTGCGGGGGCCCTGCTGCTTCTCGTGCCCGCCCGACGGCAGCAGCGTGAAGCCCGGCGCGCCGGTGACAGGCTCACCGTCCTCGGCGCCGAGCTGTTCGCCGGAGCCACCGAGGAGGTCGCAACGCTCAAGGTCGGGAAGAGCGCCGGCATCGCGGAACGAATGTCCCACCGCTTCAGCGAGCGCGCGCGCACGCTCGCGCACGCGCATCTCGACGCCCATCGCCGATATCGCGCGTCCGGCGCTCTGCTCACCGCCGGTGCGGCCGCGGCGTTGGCGCTCGTGGTGTTCGTCGCGGTGACGAAGCTGCACCTCGCGCCGGCCAATCTCCTCCTGCTGCTCCTCGTTTGCGGCCGCCTCGTGCCGCGGATCGCCAGCGTGCAGAGCAGCTTCCTGCTCACCGCGCGCGCCCTGCCAGCCGCGGAGGCGGTGCAGGCATTGCTCGACGAGCTCGAAGGCGCGGCCGAGCCGACGGAGCACGCTCCCTCCACACAGCTCGCGGTCACCGACGGGATCGGGCTGCACGGCGTGACCTACCGCTATCCCGGCGCCGACGCACCTGCGCTGCGTGACGTGACGCTGTCGATCCCCGCTGGTCGCGTCACCGCGCTCGTCGGCAGCTCCGGCGCGGGCAAGAGCACGCTCGCCGATCTGGTGCTGCTGCTGCTGACGCCAGAGCGTGGCAACCTCACGGTGGACGGCGTGGCCCTGGCCGCGGATCGCCGCGACGAGTGGCGCGCCAGCGTCGGCTACGTCCCGCAGGAGACTCATCTCTTCCACGACACGATCCGGGAGAACGTGCGCTGGGTCGTGCCCGAGGCGTCCGACGAGGAAGTCCTCGGCGCACTGCAGATGGCGGGCGCGTCGGCGCTGCTTGCGCGACTGCCCAACGGTCTCGATACGAAGATCGGCGATCGCGGTACGCTGCTGTCGGGAGGAGAGCGTCAGCGTCTTGCGCTCGCGCGGGCGCTGCTGCGTCGGCCACGACTCCTGGTGCTCGACGAAGCGACCAGTGCGCTCGATCCGGAGAGCGAGCGCTCCATCCGCCAGACGATCGCGTCGCTCACACCGGCGGTCACGGTCCTCACGATCACCCACCGGCTCACGACGGCGCGGCAGGCGGATCACGTCGTGGTGCTCGACCACGGCGCGGTCGTGGCGGAGGGACCGTGGGAGACGCTGCTCGCAGGGGAGAACTCACGACTCTCGAGACTCTGGACGGCTCAGCTCGGTCTCGACGACGAGCCCGTGCCGCTCGACGCGGTTCAGTCGTCCTGACAGCATGCCCTTCCTCGAATTCATTTCTGGCTCCTACAGCATTCAGCTGTTCGGGATGACGCTCTCGTTCGGACCGCGCGGAATCGCCGAAGTGATCGGATGGGCGCTGTTCGCCACCGGCGCGTTCTGCGCAGTGCGTGAGCGAGTCACCGGCAAGCGCATCGGCACGCTCGGGCCGCTCGTCGGCGCCGGCGTCACGCTCGCCGCCATGAGTGCGGGACTCGGGCTCCTGCTTGGCGACAGCTATCCCGCTTTCGCGCGCAACTTCTGCTTCCCCTACGCACTGCTCGCGTTCGCGTCCGCGGTGCTCGGTCACGCCCTCCAGGCAGGCGGGCGGCCGATCGGCGGCGAGGAATAGCTCTCGTGGTTCTCTCGGGCCGGTCCGACGACCCGAAGCTGGAACAGCTCGCGCGCGACGTGTTCGCGATGTTCCCGCAGTGTCACCGCTGCGGTCAGACGATCGAGCGGTTCGAGGACGCCGACGTCCGCGTGCACGTACAGCGCGTCGTCCATCGTAACGAGTGCCCATCGCCGCCGAGCGTCGAGCGCGTGCTGCCGCCGACCTCGGTGCCCTGATTCAGGGCGTAGACCAGGCGAGGCCGAGGAACGCCGAGCGCGGGGCCACCGGCTTTCCCGACACGTCCAGGTAGCCCTCGTTGGTCAGGTTGAGCAGCTCGGCCGAGATGCGCATCTGTCCAACGCGCTGGTCGAGGCGGACGTCCAGACGAGGGTGATCGTCCTCGAATGCGCGTCGCGCGCGCTGCGCGTCCACGGTGAACGACGCGCCGCGAATCTCGCGCGTCGTCGCCGACAGTCCGATCACACGTGTGAGTGGACGCAGCGCATACTTGCCGATCGTGCCCGGCTCCGCGCTCGCGTCGAATCGGATTCCCGAGCCTCGCACGGTCCAGTCTGCGCCTGCGATGTCGCTGATGCGCACCATCGCCTCGACGCCGCGATAGGTCGCGCTGGCGAAGTTCATCGTGCGCCAGGGCGGCAGCGGCGCGACTGCCGCAGCGGGACGCGCCCAGTCGATCATCGAGTGCGCGCGACGCTCGAACAGAGCGACGTCGGCCGCTACGCTCGCCAGCGGCGCGATGCGGAGACCG
>DATEOG010000330.1:0-6375 GCA_035274345.1 Gemmatimonadaceae bacterium | reverse complement strand
ATGGCGACAGTGTATCTCGCGCACGACGTGCGTCATGGGCGCGACGTCGCGATCAAGGTGCTGCATCCCGATCTCGGCGCGGCACTCGGCGGCGAGCGGTTCCTGAGCGAGATCCGCACGACGGCGCGGCTGCAGCATCCGCACATCCTCCCCCTGCTCGACAGCGGCGAAGCGGACGGGCTGCTGTACTACGTCATGCCGTACGTCACCGGCGAGACGCTGCGCGACCGGCTCGACCGCGAGCGCCAGCTTCCGATCGACGACGCGCTGCGCATCGCGCGCGAGGTGGCCGACGCGCTCGGCGATGCGCACGCACACGGCATCGTGCACCGCGACATCAAGCCGGAGAACATCCTGCTGCACGGCGGACACGCCGTCGTCGCCGACTTCGGCATTGCACTCGCCGTGCAGTCCGCCGGCGGACATCGCATCACGCAGACCGGGCTCTCCCTCGGCACACCGCAGTACATGTCTCCCGAGCAGGCGATGGGAGAGCGCACGATCGACCTGCGCAGCGACATCTACTCGCTCGGCGCGGTGACGTACGAGATGCTCGTCGGCGATCCGCCGTTCACCGGCTCGACGGTGCAGTCGATCGTCGCCAAGGTGCTCACCGAGCGGCCGACGTCGCCGTCCACGTTGCGCGACACGATCCCGCCGAGCGTCGAGCGCGCGGTGCTGCGCGCGCTGAGCAAGCTCCCGGCGGACCGATTCGCGACGGCGGAGAAGTTCTCCGATGCGCTGGCGGCCACCGACGCGCTTCCGGCGGCGCCGAGCATCGGCGCGCGGCCCGGTACAGCGTCGCAGCCGGCGCCGCGGCGCTCGCGCGTGATGGACGCATCCGTGCTCGCCGCGGTCGCGTTCCTCGCCGCCGCCATCGCCTGGTCGCTCGCGCGGCGCGGCTCCGTGCCGGATGCCGCGTGGTCGTCGTTCACGCAGCTCACCGACGCCTCGGGGGTCGAGACGGCGCCGACGCTGTCCCCCGACGGCCAGTACTTTGCCTACGCGAGCGATGCGCGCGGCACGTTCGACATCTACGTCCAGCGCGTCGGCGGGCGCGTGCCGGTGCTCGTCGCCGGCGATTCGACGACCGACGAGATGTGGCCCGCGTACTCGCCGGACGGCCAGCGGATCGCGTACAACGTGCACGGCGGCGGGATCTTCATCGTCGGCGCCACCGGCGAGTCGCCGCGTCGGCTCACCAGCTTCGGCGCCAACGCCGCCTGGTCGCCCGACGGGAAGCGCATCGTGTTCGGCTCGGAAGAGGTGCGGTCGGCGTACAACGTGAACGCCAACGGGACGATCTGGATGGTCGACGTCGCCGGCGGCGAGCCGAAGCGCATCGACCGCAGCGCGAGCGCCGATCTGTACCAGCCGGCATGGTCGCCCTCGGGCGAGCGCATCGCCTTCTGGTCGGCCACTGGCGGACAGCGCGATCTGGAGACGATGCGCACCGACGGCAGCGACCGTGTGAAGCTGACGAACGACAGAGAAGTCGACTTCGGGCCGGCGTGGTCGCCGGACGGCAGTTCGCTCTACTTCGCGAGCGATCGCGGCGGCACGATGGGACTCTGGCGCATCGGCGTCGATCAATCGTCGGGACGACCGTCGGGCCCACCCACGCCGATCGCCTCGGGCGTCGACGTCGCGATGGACTTGCCGCATCCGTCGGCGGACGGTACGACGCTGCTCTTCCGCTCCATGCTCGAGTCGCTCAACCCGGCCGCGCTCACCTTCGATCCGGCGAGCGGGCGCGTCGGTGAAGTGCGTCTGCTGCAGAATCGAACGGGCACGCTCACACCGACCGACGTGTCGCCCGACGGACGTTGGCTCGCGCTGTCGAGCACATTCGATCGGCAGCAGGACATCTTCATCATGAAGACCGACGGCACGGGTCTCGTTCGTCTCACGGACGACGCCCCGCGCGACTGGAACCCGCGGTTCACGCCTGACGGGAAGGGGCTCTCCTTCTACTCCAACCTTCGCGGCCAGTACGACGCGTGGACGATCCGGCTCGACGGCAGCGGCCGCACGCGGCTCAGCGACTTCAAGCCCGGCACTGCCTTCAACATGTTCGCGCCCGACGGCAAGCGGCTCGTCGCGGCGATCCTTCCGCGCAAGATGGTAATCGGCTCGGCGCCGTGGCCGATGGCGCCCACGAACACGAAGGTGCTCGACGTGCAGGTGCGTGACGGCGAGCTCACGCCGACGTACTGGTCTCGCAGCGGCCGCTGGATCTCCGGCTACGTGGCGAACGAGGGGGGAGACGTGATCGGCTTCGGCGTGCTCGACCCGGCGACGGAAAAGGCTCATCAGCTGAACGACGATTCGCGCAGCTACGACCTGGCCTGGCTCCCCGGCGACCAGAAGGTCGTGTACTTCACCAACCAGGGAAAGCTCGTGATGCAGGACGTGACCACGCTCGAGCGTCGCGAGCTCGGGGGATCGCTGCCATTCCGGCCCGAGCTCATCGGCGGCATCATCGCCTCGCCGGACGGACGGACGCTGTACTACGCGGCGCGCCAGTCCCAGGCCAACATCTGGATCGTGCGCCAATCGTCGCCGACACAACCATGAGCACCACCATGCCGACCCGCCCCTCTCTCGGCCGCATCATCATCGCCGTGCTCTTCGCGCTGCTCTCGGTCAACGCGTTCATGGAGACGTTCGGGTCCGACAGCCCGCCCCCGCTCCGCGCCCTGCAGGCACTGGTCGGCACGCTCGCCGTGGCGACGGCGTGGGGCGCGTGGTCGGGCGCACGATGGTCGTACGCGGCCGCCACCGCCTACGGCTTCGTCGCCGCCGGAATGATCGTCGCGCTCGGCCCGCTGCTCGAGCTTCCGGTCGAAGAGCGCGGCGGACTCTGGGTCGGAGGAGGCGTGGTGCTCGTGTTCTCGCTCGCCTGCGCCTGGTTCCTGCGCCGCATGACCCGCCGCGCGCCCGTGGACGTCACGGAAGTGATCTAGCTCCGCGCTGAGAACTGGCTACGACAACAGATTGACGCGGAGGCCGCGGAGGGGCACTGCGAGAACGCGGAACCGCTCCCGTTGACGGGGAGGCCGCGGAAGGGCACTGCGACAACGCGGAACCCCTCCCGTTGTCATTCCGAGCGAGCGCAGCGAGTCGAGGAATCTGCACCCGTTCGACGTGCAGATCCCTCGACTGCGCGCTGCGCGCTTCGCTCGGGATGACGGCTGCCTGGGGTCGGCATTTGGCCGTTCGCGGCGCCACGGCCTTTCTCGGTCCTCCGCGGCTCCGCTTCCCTCCGCGCCTCCGCGTGAAACACGTGGCGGTACGCGCGTCCCGAGGCCCAGCGCATCGCACAAAGCGCATCGCGCAAAGCCCGCCGCTACCGTTTCCCAAGCCACAACAATGCGCTTAGGATCAACCGGTCCTGCACCGGATTACCGAGCGTGTAGGACAGCGTCCTGTTCGTCGTGTCGTACTTGTGCTCGTAGTCGATGTCGTTGTGGCCGAAGTTGAAGTAGATCATTCGATACTTCCGGTTCGTCCACGCCACGGGGTAGTAGCCCGAGTGCCAGATCTCGTGCGGCTTCGGGCCCGTGCCGAGCGGGAAGCTCGTCGAGTCGATCGCGAGCAGGATGTCGATGTCGGGGTTCGTGCGGAGGTCGTGCTCCCAGCGGTACCACTCACTCGGGTTCGAGCGGAAGGAGCGGGGGAGACCTCGCGTCGCCGGATGCGACGGGTCCTCGACGCGCAGCACGGCCGACGTCGGGCGCCACGTGTTGCTGGCGTACTGCCCCGCGCCGATGAAGGTGTCGTGGTACCACGGCCAGTTCGCCGGATACTTCGACTGCCCGAGCGCGAACCCCGCGAAGTGGAAGCCCATCCATGCGCCGCCCCGTTCCACGTAGCGCTGGAACGCCGCGCGCTGAGCCGGATCCTCGGGACGCGTGTCGAGGAAGACGACGACCTGATACCGCGCGAGCTCGGCGTCGTTCAGCCGCCGCCAGTCGGAGGTCGTGTCGAACGAGAAGCCGTTCCGTGCCGCCTGCACCGGGAACCACCTCACCGCTTCGCCGAGGAAGCTGATGTGCGCCTGGTCCTGTTTGCCGGTGAAGAACGCGAGCACGCGGAACGACGGCTCGGCGCTGGGCGGTGGGGCGTGCGCGCAGGCGGACGCGAGCAGGACGACGAGCGAAAGGAGCAGCGATCGCGTCCACCGAGCGGTGGCGCGGCGGCTATCCATCATCACGTGCGGGGAAGCCTTGGACTATGCGCCCCGCGACTCCACCGCACGAAGCCTTCCGCCGCGAGCACGCCCATCTCGCGCCCACGCCACTGTGACATCGGCTCGTGGTGCTTCCGCCAGATCCCCGCGCCGTCCTGGCTCGGATGTGCGAGGAGCGCGCCCTGCTTCTTCTCCAGCATCGACGAGATGTCGACGTACGTGTTCGGCTGGAATGCCGACGTCTGGCTCCCCGCGTTCACCTCGAAGAAGTAGATGCTCGTGGAGTCCAGGTTCATGCAGGCGCGCATCCCGAGCAGGCTCGCGACCTGATGATCCGGGTGCGTGTCCACCGGCCAGTGCAGGAACACGACGTCGGGCTTCATGTCGCCAATCAGCTTCGTCATCGCGCCGGAGTGCTGCTTCGTCACCTCGGTCGCGCCGTCCACCATGCCGAAGAACACCGGCGTCACGCCGAGCACCACGCATGCGGCCTCGGCCTCGAGCGTCCGGATGTGGGCTGCATCCTCGAGCGACTTCCCGTCGATGCCACGCTCGCCACGCGTGAGGTAGACGATGCGCACCACGTGGCCGGCCGCGGCATAGAGTGCCAGCGTGCCGCCGCAGCCGGATTCCGGATCGTCGGGGTGCGCGCCGACGCAGACCACGGAAAGCGGCGCCTGGGGGGCTCCGCCACGCACGTCGGGCACCGGCAGAGTGGCCACTGCCACCATGGGTCCCACGGCGGCCAGCGACCGCTGCACGAAGTCGCGCCGTGACAGGTCCGGATCGCTCATGCCGGCAACAGTAGGGCAGGGCGGCGAGGGGGGCAAATCGCCGGCGAGAAGCCGTTACCACGCGGTAACGCCGGTGCGGACGGACAGACGACGCGCGCGCGCGAGGTTGCGGGCGTTCACGACGCCGTCCGCCACTCCTTCAGAGGTCGAATCGATGCACACCATCCGCACTCGCTCGCTCGCACTCGCCGGCGCGCTCGCGCTGGCCGCCGCCTGCTCCGCCGACGTGGGCACCCTCCCTGCCAACCTGGCGCCGGGCGCGCCCAATCGCACGGTCGGCGAATTCGGCAGCGTCTTCAACGTCCAGCTTCGCACCCTGCCGCCCAATCCCATTCTTCCTCCGAATCCGATCTATGGATACGGTCACCTGCAGATGCGGCTGGGCTCCCTCGTGGACAACTCGTGCCTCCCGCCCAACCCGGTCACCCCAGAGCCCGGCACGACGCTCCTCTCCATCTGCGGCCGCATCTTCAACGAAGGGGGCGCACTGTACCGCGGCGGCGCGATCTACTCGTTCAGTGGGCTGGGCGAAGGCAACGGACTGGTCGCCACGTTCAACGGGGCGCTCCCCCCGAATCCCTGCCGGCGCTACGACCTCGCCGGCGCGATCACGGTCTCCGATGCGGTCGCCGCCGACATGATCGTGAACCCAACCAAGTACAGCGTCCTCATGGACGGCGACGTGTCGAGCGCGACGACGCAGATCGGCGGCCTGCTCGACGGCTCGGCTTGGGGCTCGGTGGGCTCGCGGCCGGAGACGGATCCGTACTTCGCCGTCAAGGTCTGCTCAGTGGAAGTCACGCCGTGATCGGTTCGCCGGCGAGGTGATCGGCTGAGCGCGGCGGTAGCGGCGCGGCGAGGACACGGCATATTGCCCCCTCGTCCGCGCCGCATCGCTCGAAACCCTCAGCTCGCAGCATGACGCAACCCGCCGTCGAGCTACCGATCACGAGTGCCGCCGGCGCGACCGATAACGCGCCCGGTGCGGCAACGGCTCACCGCCGCCCGATACTTCGCGTTGTCCTCGAGGTCGCGCTCATCGCCTCGGGAGTTTTCCTCGGGTTGCTGGCCGACCAGTGGCGCGAGCGCGAGCAGCACCGCGATGCCGCTCGGGCGTCGCTGCGGCGCTTTCGCACGGAGATCGCCGCGAACCGCGAGGCCGTGGCCGCCGTGCGCGACTATCACGTCACCACCCTGGCGAGCGTGCGGAGCTATCTCGGCAAGCCCAACAAGACGCGCAACGTCGCCGACGTGAAGCTCAACGGGCTGCAGTGGGTCACCTTCGAGCACACGGCGTGGGACCTCGCGATCGCCACGCAGTCGCTGGCGTACCTCGACAGCGACGTCGCGTACTCGCTGTCGCGCATCTACGGCGTGCAGCAATCGTAC
>DATEOG010000329.1:0-4215 GCA_035274345.1 Gemmatimonadaceae bacterium | reverse complement strand
CGAGTTCCTTGCGCACCAAGCTCCCGCGTGCTCCTTTCGGCGCAATCTCGGACACCCGGACCGCCGGACTCCCGGACCCCCCAAACGTGATCGACGATTCCTTTCGTTCCGAACGCTCCGATTCCGGAGCGCTGGCGCGCTTCACCCGCGACCTCACCGCCGACGCACGCGCCGGACGGCTCGAGATGGTCCGCTGTCGCGATGAGGAGATCGCGCGGACGATCGACATCCTGCTCCGGCAGGGGAAGAACAATCCGGCGCTCGTCGGCGCCGCCGGCGTCGGCAAGACGGCGATCGCCGAAGGACTGGCCCAGCGCATCGCCGCGGGCACCGTACCGGTGGCCATGCGCGACCTGCGCCTCCTCTCGCTCGATTCCGTCGCACTACTCGCCGGCACGACCTATCGCGGCCAGTACGAGGAGCGCCTTCGCGCGCTCGTCGCCGAGACGAGCGCCGCCGGTGACGTGCTCCTGTTCGTGGACGAGATGCACAACCTGATCGGGCAGGGAAGCGCGAGCGGATCGGCGATGGATGCCGCCAACATGCTCAAGCCCGCACTCGCGCGTGGTGAGTTTCGGATGCTCGGCGCCACCACTGACGAGGAGTACGAACGCTGGATCCTCGGCGATCCCGCGCTCGAGCGACGGTTCCAGAAGATTGCCGTGCGCGAGCTCTCCCCAGCCGAGACGCTCGAGATTCTGCGCACGCGTATCCCGTCGCTCGCGCTGCACCACCACGTAGTCATCACGGATGCGGCAATCCGCGCCGCGATCGAGCTCACCGACATCTGGGTCCCGGATCGCCGCCGCCCGGACAAGGCCATCGACGCGCTCGACGAGGCGTGTGCCCACACCCAGGCGACGGCGGCGTATTCACCGCGGCTCGAGCAGCTCATCGCGCAGCGGCGTGCGTGGCGGCGTGCGGCGAGCGCCGCGCCGAACGCCCAAGGCACGGGCGACGCGCAGTTCGATCGCATCGCGCGCGAGGGCTTTTCCGTGCTCGAGCGACTGGGCGCGCAGATCGAGGCGGCGTTTGCCCAGCCTCAGCCCGTCGAGAGCTACGCCGAGGGGCGCGCTCAGCAACCGCCGCCGCCGCCCCCCGCGAGTGCTCCCGCGGCGCCGACCGGAGCCGAGCGAGCCGCACTCGACATCGAGCTCGAGCGGCAGCTGCTCGACGAGGGAATCGTCGTGCGCGGCCACGACGTCGCGCGCGTCGTCGGGCTCATGATCGGTCGTCGTGTGGAGTGGGAGGAATGAACGTGCACCGAACGAAGCTCCTCGCCGCGGCGATGCTGGCCACCGCTGCCTGTGCCAATGGGAAGGATGCTGGATCCGGCCCGTACGCGCGCGAGGTCGCGGAGGCGGTCCCGCGGATCGAGCAGGCGACGGGGCTCAAGTTCAAGTCGCCGCCCAAGGTCGAGGTACGCACGCGCGACCAGGTGCGAGATTTCCTGCTCAAGCAGTTGGACGAGGCCAGCCCTGCTGCGCAGCTCGCGGGCGAGGAGAAGGCGTACAAGCTGCTGCGTCTCATCCCCGACACGATGAACCTGCGCGCGTTCTTCGTGCGTGTGCTCACCGAGCAGGTCGTCGGCTACTACGATCCCAAGGCGAAGTCGCTGTACATCGTCGATGGTGCCGACGAGCAGGTCGTCGGGATCACGATCACGCACGAGCTGATTCACGCCCTGCAGGATCAGTACGTCAATCTCGATTCCATCCAGAAGTCCGGCTCGAACAACGATCGCCTCGCCGCCGCGCAGGCGCTCATCGAGGGTGAAGCGCAGTTCGAGCAGATCTCGATCATGCTGGGCGGTCCGGATCAGATCGAGACGCGACTTCCCGGCGCATGGGACCGCGTCCGCGAGGAGATCCGCAACCGGCAGGGCGAGATGCCGGTGTTCGCCACCGCGCCGATGGTCATTCAGGAGTCGCTTCTCTTCCCGTATCTGAGCGGCGCCGAGTTCGTGCGGCGGGTCAAGGAGAAGCGAGGCAGCGTCGATCTCTTCCGCGACATCCCGCGGTCGACCGAGCAGATCCTGCATCCGCCGTCATTTCTCGGCGCGCCGCCCGACGAGCCGACGTCGGTCGCGCTGCCTGCGCCCCGCGGTGTGACGAAGGCGTACGAGAACGACATGGGGGAGTTCGGCACGCGGCTCGTCGTCTACGCGTACCTCCGTGATCCGCAGACCTCGCAGCGGGCAGCCGCCGGGTGGGACGGCGACCGCTTCATGGTCGTCGAGAAGGGGAACGACCGCGGTCTGGTGTGGGCGCTCGCGTGGGACTCGCCGCTCGAGGCGGCCGAGTTCTCCGACGCCATGATCCGCGCGGCGACGAGGCGAACGGGCGCCCCCGAGCGGCGCGTCGCCACCGGCGGTGCCACCTTCAGTTACCAGGGGCGCACGATCTCCGTGCTGCCGGTCAGCATCGGAGATCGTGCGGTCGTCCTCTACATGGACCTTCCCGACTCGATGGGATCGGTGATCGATCCCGCCGCGGTCACCTTGGGGAAGTAACCGACTCCTCGTCGGCCTCGTCGAGCGCCGCCTCGACGAGCGCCGGCCCGTCGGGAGACATCACCGAAGGAATCGACGCACCCGGCTCCGTGGTGAGCGGGACGCTCGTGGCGGACTCGGTGTGCGTTCCGCCGAGCGCGCGCGCGTCGTCCGGTGGTGCGGTATCGCTCTCGACCGGCGGAAGCAGCGCAAGGCGCAGCACCTCGTCCATGCGCTCCACGAACGTGAAGGTCACCTGCTTCTTCACCTCGTCCGGCACGTCGCGCAGGTCCTTCTCGTTCGCGGTCGGCATGATGAGGTGGCGCAGGCCGGCGCGGTACGCCGCCAACACCTTCTCTTTCACGCCGCCGATCTCCAGCACCTTGCCGCGCAGCGTGACTTCGCCCGTCATCGCCACGTCCCGACGCACCGGTCGGTAGGAGAGCGCGCTCGCGATGGCGAGCGTCAGCGTGATCCCTGCGCTGGGGCCGTCCTTGGGGATTGCGCCAGCCGGCAGATGGACGTGGATGTCGAAATCCTTGAACGCCGCATCGGGGATGCCGATCTGCGCCGCACGCGACCGCACGTACGAATACGCCGCGTCGACGCTCTCGCGCATCACGTCACCGAGCTGACCGGTGACGGTGAGTCTCCCACTGCCGTTCATTCGCAGTGCCTCGATCACCATCAGGTCTCCGCCGGTCGCGGTCCACGCGAGACCGGTCACGACGCCGACCTCCGGGATGAGCTCCGCCTCCTCGACGGCGTAGCGCGGGATGCCCAGCACCTCTTCGACCTTGTCGTTGTCGATCACCCACGCGCCTTCCTCACCCTCGGCCTTGCGTCGTGCGCGCTTGCGCATGATCGCGGCGACGTTGCGCTCGAAGTTGCGGAGCCCGGCCTCGCGCGAGTAGCGGTTCGAGATGAACGAGAGCGACTCGTCGGTGAACTGGATGTCCTTGTCGGAGATGCCATGCTCCTCGAGCAGTCGCGGCAGCAGATAGCGCCACGCGATCTCGACCTTCTCCTCCACCGTGTAGCCCGCGATGCGGATGATCTCCATGCGGTCGCGCAACGGGGCAGGGATGTCGTACAGGTTGTTCGCCGTGCAGATGAACAGCGCGCCCGACAGGTCGAATGGCAGGTTCAGATAGTGATCGACGAACGCGTCGTTCTGGCTCGGGTCGAGCACCTCGAGCATCGCCGCGGTGGGATCACCCGAGGGACCGCCCCCGGACATCTTGTCGATCTCGTCGATCATCAGCACGGGGTCACGCACCTGCACGCGCCGCAGCGCCTGAAGCAGCAGACCGGGCATCGCACCGACGTACGTGCGTCGATGCCCGCGCACTTCGGCCTCGTCGCGCACGCCGCCGACGGAGATCCGGTAGAACTCGCGCCCGATCGCGCCGGCGATCGCTTCGCCGAGCGACGTCTTGCCGGTTCCCGGAGGACCGACGAAGCAGAGGATGGGACCGTGGGGATCGCCGCCTCGAAGCTTTCGCACGGCGAGGAACTCGATGATTCGCTCCTTCGCCTCGCTCAGCCCATAGTGCCGCGCGTCCAGCGTCTCCTCGACCTTCTTGAGCTCGATCTCCTCGTCCCCGGAGCGCTTGTTCCAGGGCAGCGCGAGAATCCAGTCGAGATACGTCCGGATGACCTGATACTCGCTCGAGGCGGGTGAGAGCTGGCGCAGCCGCTCCGTTTCACGGCGGGCCTCCTGG
>DATEOG010000328.1:0-7312 GCA_035274345.1 Gemmatimonadaceae bacterium | reverse complement strand
CTCGCGAAAGAACAAGTGATCGCCGAGCGCGTCCGGGGCTCCTTCCGCGACCCGAGCGGGTTCGTCTTCGTCGCGGACGGCACGTTCTATCGCCAGGTCAATCGCAGCTTTTCGGACGAGTACGACGCCTGCGTCTCGTCGGGGCTGTACGACGACCTGATCCAGAAGCGCCTGCTCGTGGCGCACCGCGACGTGGGGATCGGCTTCGCGGCTACGCCCGATGCGCACGCCGTGATCGAGCCGACGCCGGTGCCGTTCATCTCGTATCCGTACGAGTGGTCGTTCGGGCAGCTGCGCGATGCCGCGCTGCTGACGCTGGACGTTCAGGAGCGCGCGCTCGACCGCGGCTTCGTGCTCCGGGATGCGAGCGCGTACAACGTGCAGCTCGTGGACGGGGGTCCGCTGTTCATCGACACGCTCTCCTTCGAGCGCTATCACGATGGCGCTCCATGGGCGGGGTACAAGCAGTTCTGCGAGCACTTTCTCGTTCCGCTCGCGCTGATGAGCGTGCGGGACCCCCGATGCGGGCGGCTGCAGCGGGAATACCTCGACGGCATCCCGCTCGATCTTGGTAGTGCGTTGCTGCCGCGCGGCTCCTGGTTGCGTCCGAGCTTGCTGCTGCACGTCCACGTGCACGCGCGCGCGATGCGCCGGTACGAGTCGGCTTCGGTGGCCGAGGTGACCGGTGGACGCCGCCTCGGCAAGAAGGCACTGCTCCGGCTGGTCGCGAGTCTGCGGGATGCAGTGCTCGGTCTGGAGTGGCGGCCGGAGGGAACGGCGTGGTCGCGCTACACCTCCGATCACGGCTACTCGGAGCAGGCGCTGGAGTCCAAGCGTCGCCTCGTGCGCGAGTACGTGAGTGCCGCCACGCCGCGCACGGTGTGGGATCTGGGCGGTAATACCGGGACGTTCAGCCGGATCGCGCGCGAGGTCGCCGAGCTCGTCGTCTGCTTCGATGCCGATCCGGCGGCGGTCGAGTCGAACTATCGCGAGGTTCGCGCGCGCAAGGAGACTGGCCTGCTCCCTCTCCAGATGGACCTGATGAACCCGTCGCCCGAGAATGGGTGGGCACACGAGGAGCGGCTCTCGCTGGAGTCGCGTGGCCCGGCCGATCTGGTGATGGCGCTCGCGCTCGTACACCACCTCGCGATCGCGAACAACGTCCCGCTCCCAACGCTGGCGGCCTGGCTCGCACGGCTCGGACGCTCGCTCCTCATCGAGTTCGTCCCGAAGTCGGATTCGCAGGTCGCGCGTTTGCTGACCAACCGGGCGGACATCTTCCCGCGCTACACACCCGAGGAGCTCGAGCGCGCCTTCGAGCCCGGATGGAGGATCGAGGCGAAGCAGCGCATCGACGACTCCCAGCGCATGCTCTATCTGATGCGTCGGCGGCAAGGCTGACGCGTGCGACGCTCCGTGAGAGCGCTGTACCCGATCCTCTTCGCGGCGGCGCTGGTCATCGGCGTCGCTGCCAGCAGCCCGGGGCAATACACCGGTGTCGACCTCGCGATGGTGACCGCGTGCGCCGCTGCGCTCGCGGCACTCGCCTTCGCGCTCGCGTTCGGCGTCGTGAGACTCGTCGAGCGCAGCGAGCGCACGGCGTCACTCGCGTCCGCGCTGGCGATGCTGGCCGTGGCGTGGTTCTTCTACTACGTGCCGGCGCAGACCGTCTTCGCCGCGATCGCCGGCCGATTCTCGCGCGACGCCGTGCTGCTTCCACTCGGCGCCATCGCGACGATCGCGGCGGTGGTCTGGCTGTTCCGGCAGCCGCGCGCGCGTCTCGATTCCCTGAGCGCGCTCATGCTGCGGTTCGGCGTACTGCTGATGGTCCTGGTCGTCGTGCAGCTCGCGCTCTCGCATCGCCGCTCACGGGTCGCGCCGCAACACAGCGTACTGGCGCGAGAGCTCGCGCGGCCATTGCGCATCACCGCGCCGCCGGCCGATCGCAATACGCCGCGGCGCGACATCTACCTGATCGTCCTCGACGAGCACCCCAACGCGCGTGTCATGCGGGAGCAGCTGCAGTACGACGACGCTGCGTTCGAAGACACCCTCCGCGCACTCGGGTTCGTGATTCCGCGCGAGATGCAGAGCAACTACACGCAGACGTTCCTGTCGCTGGCGTCGCTGCTGAACGCGACGCAGCTCACGCAACTGACCCAGGACGAGGGCGAGACGAGCCGCAGCTACGTGCTGCCGAGCTACCTGATCGGGAACAACAGGGCTGCCCGCTTCCTGAAGAGTCAGGGATATCGGTACGCCCTGTTTCCGTCCGCATGGTTTCCCGCCACGCAGGACAGCCCGTTGGCCGACGTTGTATTCGATGCATGGCCCGATCACAGCTTCGCCAGTGAGACACGCCGCACGGAGCTCCGGCGGGCGGTCGTGCGCTCGACGATGCTGCGACGGTGGTTCAGGACGATGTCGTCCGACAGGAGCTTCGACCTCCGCTTCATGGACGGGATCCGCCGGATGGCCACCGACAGCGCCCCGACGTTCGTCCTCGCGCATTCCATCCTGTCCCACGAGCCGTATTACGTCGATGCATCCTGCCGTACGCTCGCGCGACCGCTCGAGCCGAGGGCGATCGAGGACGGCCAGCCGGCGTATCGCGCGGCGCGCGTCGCCCAGCTGCGGTGTGTCGACTCCCTCGTGGTGGACGTCGTGACGACGCTGCTGCGCGAGTCGCGGCAAGCGCCGGTGATCCTCATCGTCGGCGATCACGGCACGCAGTTCGCCGACCCGCTGTACCTGCTGCGGCCGGAGACCGTGTCCGCAGCGTTCGTTCGAGAGCGATTCGGGGCGTTCGGCGCATTCCACCTTCCCGCCGGAGGCGACAGCGCGTTCTCGGGCTCGGTGACGCTCGTCAACGTGATGGGGCACGTGCTGCGGTACTACTTCGGCGCCGACCTGCCGCCCAGCCCGGACGACCGGTACGTCTCGGGCGCGCAGCCGTATCGATTTTTTCGCGTGGACTCGGCGGGGCGCATCGTCCGCTGACCGGCGCTTTCGAGCCAGGGCGTGGACTTCACGATTGAGGTGACGTCCCAAGGGATTCCGCTGTGCGCGGCATGGCTTGACCTCGTGTCGCCGCGGGCCTATCGTCGCGGGCGGCGACCGCGATCGCCCCTCGCTACACTCGCGGTTCATGGTCGCGCGCGATTGCCGGCAGACGCCGGACGGCATCATGATACCTCGCACCGACTCCCGGGACGATCCACGACCGCCGATGACACCTGCGCGGTGGTCGGCCGTCGACGCGCTCCTCAAGGCGGCGCTCGAACGCACGCGCGCCGACCGCAGCGCGTTCGTCGCACGCCAGTGCGCCGGTGATGCCGAATTGCAGCGCGAGGTCGAATCGCTGCTCGCCGCGAGCGTCACCGCAGACGATTTCCTCGAGTGCCCCGTTGCCCCGGATCCGACGGCATTCGACTCGGAGTGGACACTCGCGCGGCTGTCTGAAGCGCTGACGGGCCGCTACGCGGTCGAGAGAGAGCTCGGGTGCGGCGGGATGGCGACGGTATACCTCGCGCGCGATCTGCGGCACAAGCGGCTCGTCGCGCTGAAGGTGCTCCATCAGGCGCTCGGCACGCTCGTCGGCCCCGTTCGCTTCCGACACGAGATCGAGACCGCGGCGGGACTGAGTCATCCTCACATCCTGCCGCTGTATGATTCGGGAGGCGACGTGCCCGACAGCGCAGATGGCCGCTTGCTCTACTACGTGATGCCGTACGTCGCCGCCGGCTCGCTGCGGGAGCGGCTGCAACGTGAGCCTCGGCTCGCGATGCACGACGCGCTCCGCATCGTGCGTGAGGTCGCCTCCGCGCTGGATTATGCACACCGGCACGGAGTCGTACATCGCGACATCAAGCCAGAGAACATCCTGCTCGCTGAGGACGGCGACGCGCTCGTCGCCGACTTCGGCATTGCTCGCGCGCTTCAGCGAGCCACGAACGAAACCACGGGAGAGCGGGCGACGGTCGACTCGGCGCTGCCGAAGGACTGCCCCGATACACTGAGTCAGTGGGGGGCGGTCGTCGGCACGCCGGCGTACATGAGTCCGGAGCAGGTGCTCGGACGGCGCGACGTCGACGGACGCAGCGATCAGTACGCGTTGGGCTGCGTCGCGTTCGAGGTGCTGGCCGGCGCGCGTCCGTTCAGCGGTTCGACCGCGGAGCAGCTCGCGCAACGTCCGACGCAGAGGCCTCCGTCGCTCGCGGCGTTGCGTCCCGATCTCCCATCGACGATAGACGCGGTGCTCACCCGCGCACTCGCCTCCGCCGCGGAGGAGCGTTTCGCGTCGGCGACCGCGTTTTCCGAAGCACTCATGGAGGTGCTCGGCGTTCCGCGCGAGAGCGGCGCGCGAGGCATCGATGACAGTGATCGCGCGCGGACCGCTCGCCGTGGACCGCGCCGCAGCACCGCGCTGGCCGCCATCGCCGTGGCCGCCGTCGGTGGGACTCTGGTGTTCGGCGCGCGGAGAAGCGAAGTGCCGGCCTTGCGCCCGGTAGTGGCGCGCCCAGCTGCGTCCACCGTCGACCCGGGCGCGTTCGACCTCTACGTCAAGGGGGCGCGGCTCCGCAGCGGGGGGCCGGACGGGAGCTCACCGGCGCAATATTTCGCTGCCGCGATCTCGAAGGATTCCACGTTCGCGCCCGCCTATGCCGCGCTGGCCTTCGAGTATTCCATGAACGGCGACCAGCGCGAAGCCCGACGGCTCGTGAGCAAGGCTTTGGCGCTCGACCCGACGCTGGCCGAGGCTCACATGGCGCTCGGAGCGATCCGCGAGTTTCGAGATCTGAATTGGAAAGGCGCCGAAGATGCATTCCGTGAGGCAATCCGACTGAATGAAGGCTTCGCCGAAGCGCATCATGAGCTCAGCATGCTCCTGATGCGGCGTCGGCGGTTCGCCGACGCGATGCGGGAAGCGCAGCACGCGCTGTATCTCGCTCCGATGTCCGCGCGCTTCGAGCTCGGCATGGGAGAGGTATATTTCCACAGCGGTCAGTACGAAGAGGCGCTGAAGGCGGCGGACAAGGCGCTCGCCATCGACCCGCGCAACGTGGGAGGCTATTTGCTGAGAGCGTACGCGTACGCGGAACAGCAATCGTACGCCAAGGCGGCGGAAGCGGCGCAACAGTGCATCACTCTCGGGTGCGACGTCCACGGCCGAGCCCTTCTAGGGTACATCCACGCGAAGTCGGGAAGGCGGACGCAGGCGCTCAGCATCGTCGACAGCTTGCAGCGGCAGTGGCAGGAGACGAAGTCGCGTCCGACTGATCCGGATATCGCAATCGGCATCGCGCAGGTCTACGTTGGGCTCGGGGAGCGCGAACGGGCGCTGGACTGGTTGGAGCGGTGCGTCGGGAGGGAGTTCTTCGCGGTGTATCTCGGCATCGATCCGACGTTTCGCTCTCTCCACGCCGAGCCTCGCTTCCGGGCCGTGCTGAAGAGGCTCGGGCTCGCCGGATGACACTTTCAGGGACGTGACCGATCAGCCGCGCCAGCCAACTCCTGGCGTACGAGCCACCGGAGGAAGCGCATGACAGCTGCATCGGACAACGCGCCGCTCGCCGTGCTCGAGCGGCTGAACGCCGCGCTGAACCGCCGCGACCTCGGCGCGTTCGTGGCGTGCTTCGACCCGGACTACGAGAGCGAGCAGCCGGCGCACCCGGACCGATGCTTCCGCGGCGCCGCGCAAGTGGAGCGCAATTGGGCGGCGATGTTCGCCGGAGTTCCCGATATCCGGGCCGATGTCGTGCGGAGCGCGGCGACGGGCGAGGAGGTGTGGGTCGAGTGGCACTGGACCGGCACGCGCGCGGACGGATCGCGGCTGGACGCGCGCGGCGTGTGCATCTTCGGCGTGCATGGCGGGCGCGTGGCCTCGGGGCGGCTCTACATGGAAGACGTCGAGGCGGGAGCCGGGATCGAGGCGGCGGTCGCAGCCCTCGCGGAGGGCGAGCGGCACCGCCGTCGTCGTGCGCGTGACGACACCGCAGTCGATGCCAGGAGGAAGCCATGACGTGGACTTCCGAGTAAAAGCAGATGCTGGCGCGGGAGAATTCGCGGATTGGTTTTCGACCGGACGACCTGCTGCCATCACCTGCTCATCCGGAGCTGGCGACGCCCGAGGGATACCTCGCGCTGCTGCGGACTATCCCGGACGGTACTGGTGTCGCCGGGTTCACCAACGCGCTTCAGCGACACTGGAAGGAGCATCCGCCCACGCAACAACTCCGTGAGTTGCAGATGCGTCCCAGCGCGTGGATCTGGGCGGGTCCCGCGGTCTTTCTCCTTCACGACACGGAGGAGATTCTCACCGTCTCCTCCTGGATTCGTGCGCATGGCGCCGAGCTGCCGCGCGTGCTCCAGCCATTGCTCGGCGTCACGACGCGCCAGTTCGCGGTGGCTGTGCTGTTCCTCTTCATTGGCTTCCTCGCGGCCGCCATCCACGGGGCACGCCGCGCGCGCGAGGGCCGCTCGTCCGCTGTGTTCCTCCTCGTCGCGGGTGCGCTCATCGGCAACGCGCTCACGCATCTCGCCCAGGCCGCTCTCTTTCGCGGGTACACTCCCGGGATAGTCACCGCGCTGTTCGTCGTGCTCCCCTACGGGTATCTGCTCGGCGAGCGTCTGCATGCCAGCGGTCTCGTACGCCGTCGCACGTGGTTCGCCGCCGTTGCCCTGGGGATCGTGGCCCAGGTTCCGATCGCGCTCCTGGCTCTGCTCGCCGTTCGCTGAGGGCGAACCCATCGCACCGCTCGGCCAACGGGGAGCATCGACGTCCGCGTAGATCAGGAGCCGGCATTCAGGTCCCAGGGCGTCGGCACCCGCTTGGCGTCACGACTCCCCTTCCGAGGATTGCAATCATGGAACGCAAGACCGCGCACGACTTCGATCAGGATCTGCTCATTCTGTTCGACGCCTACGTCCACGGCGTGATCGACCGGCGATCGTTTCTCGATCAGGCATCCAGGTACGCCGTAGGTGGAGTGACCGCGGCGATGCTGCTCGATCAGCTCAGCCCGAAGTTCGCGGAAGCGCAGGTGGTACCGAAGAACGATTCGCGGATCGCGCCGGAGTACGTCGAGTACGACTCCCCGAACGGATATGGGAAAGGGCGCGGGTATCTGGTGCGTCCCGAGAAAGCCACCGGGAAGCTGCCGACGGTGCTGGTGATCCACGAGAATCGCGGGCTCAACCCGCACATCGAGGACGTCGCGCGCCGATTCGCGCTCGAGAACTTCGTCGCGTTCGCGCCGGACGCGCTCTTTCCATTGGGTGGGTATCCCGGCGACGAGGACAAGGCACGCGA
>DATEOG010000327.1:0-6880 GCA_035274345.1 Gemmatimonadaceae bacterium | reverse complement strand
CACATGCCCGGCGAGCCGCGCGCCGCGCAGCCGCGGCATCCCGTGCTCGCCGGCTTCGACCAGACGGACATCCTCGCCTACGGCGGCACGCTCGAGCCGCTGCGCGTCGCCGCGGGCGCGACGGTGCTGGCGACGTTCATCCCCGCCTTCCCTGCCTTTCCGCCCGAGACGGCGTGGATGCGCGAGCCGCGTACCGACATCCCCGGACTCGTCGTCAACGAGAACGGAGGAAGACGCATCGCGTTCCTCCCCGCCGACATCGACCGGCGCTACGCGATCGACAACCTGTCCGATCACGGTGACCTGCTGGCGAACGTCATGCGGTGGGCGGCGCGCGACAGCATCCCACTTCGCGTCGAGTCACCCGGACTGCTGAACGTCGAGCTGTATCGTCAGGCCGAGCGGCTGGTGTTGCACGTCGTGAACCTGACCGGGGCCGGAAGCTGGCGTTCGCCGATGGAGGAGATCATCCCCGTCGGACCGGTGCGCGTGAGCCTGCGCGATGAGGGGCGCTCGAGGCCGCGCGTCGTGAGCTGGCGCGTGGGCGGCGGGACGGAGCGCGTCGCGCCGCGCGACGGCTGGCTGCACCTTACCCTGCCGATCGTGCGCGAGCACGAGCTGGCGGTGATCGAATAGCTCACCCGTTCCGTCTCATCGACTGGAGGTCGTGATGTCCACCCGCTCGTACCGGCTGACGCTCCTGGGCTGCGCCATCGCGTGGTTCATGGCAGGACTCCACGCACCGTTGCTCCACGCCTGGACGAGCCACGGACACGTGCCGCGCTCGTCGGCGTTGTTCGGGAGCTTGGTGGTCGCGATTGCGGCTGTCGCCGCGCTCGTCGTACTCTTCCGCACACCGGTGGCACCGACGCGGCACTAGCAGGCTGGCTACTGCCCCACCGAGATCACCTGCCGAGGCAGCGTATCGGCGTTGAAGTAGCCGAGTACTCCGTAACGACCTCGGGGAAACGCGCCTTCCCAGACCCAGTGGCGGCGTTCTCCTGCGTCGAGCGGGAACAGGCTCGATTGCGACCACTCGGCGACCAGCGCGGCGACTCTCGCGGGATCATCGTAGTCGGCGACGACGCCGAAGGTGGGGTACTGGAAATCCCCCGACTCCCGGGGCGTGAGCCGAACCCATACCGGCTCGGTGCGCGGGTTGGTGACCGTGATCAGCACGGCGGCCGCGCCGCTGTCGCCTACTTCGGCGGGAAATGGCGCCAACACGTCGACGCGAGTGTCGACGTCGCGAGGCTGGAGCACGGGCGCCGAGGCCGGAGCCGATCCATAGACACCCGCCTCGAGAGCGCACTCCCCATCGCACGCCACCACTCCACCGCACGCCGCGAGATAGGCGTCACGTGGATGTCCATTGCGGTGCAGCAGGACGTGCAGCATCTCGTGCCGAACGATCGGGCCCGCGTTGCGGAGTGAATCTGCGAGCACGATCCGATCGGGATTACCGATCCAGTACGCGTCGACCTTCTTTCCCTGGTAGCTCAGGGACCTGGTGTTCGGCACGACGTACCACGACACCGCCGCGAGGTCTCCCGTGATCCCCGAGCATGCCTGGGTGAGTCGCCACCAGAGCGCGAATCGCGCCGGAGGCGTAAGCGGCACCGCCGTCTGCGGAACGTCGGGTGCGGTCGGCGCGTCACATGCGAGCGCCAGGGACAGGAATGCCGAGAGTATGATCGCGACGCATGTCACCGACGACGAAACCCGCTGCCTCATCGTGTCTTCCTCACCTGGCGTGTGCACCGACTTCGGGGTCGCCGAAGATAGTCGTGCACGGCGCGACTCGCACGCTGCGATTCAATCGCTTCGCCGTATCGGGATCGTGTACATGAGACTCGCCGCCGGCGGCACCTCTGCGCCCGCCGCCGCGTACAGCCGGTTGGCCGCCGCATTGCCGGTATCGGTCAACACCCACACCTCGGTGCAGCCCAACTCGGTCGCCAGCTCCACGAGACGCTCGACGAGCCGGCGGCCGATGCCCCGACGGCGATACGCCGGCGAGACGCCCACCTCGTTGATCCACAGTTGAGGAGCCTTGTCGGGATGCACGTAGTCGACCGCCGATGCCATCCCGACGACGATGCCGTCCGATCGCGCGACGACGAGATGGTGCCGCGGATCGGCGAGGAACGTCGCGCGCCAGTGGGGCTGGACGGCGTGATCGAACACGCCCGGCGCGAGGCGATCGAGAACGGCGGCGTCGGATGGACCCAGAAGCAGGATGTCGATATCGCTGTTCATCAGAATCTTGGATGAAGACGACGCCGATCTCTACTTCGTCGCCTTCTTCGTTCGCTTCGACTTTGCGGCACCGTTGAACGCGACCGCCTCGCGCACGAGCGCCTTGAATGCGGTCGCGTCGACTTCCTCCCCTTCGGCGATGTCGATCGCGCGGCGCACGTTCCCCTCGAGGCTCGAGTTGAACAGCCGCTTCGGATCCTTCAGCGACGCGCCCTTCGCGAACGTCAGCTTCACGACCTTCTTATAGGATTCGCCCGTGCAGATGATGCCGTCGTGCGACCAGATGGGAGTGCCCATCCACTTCCACTCCTCGACGACGTCGGGGTCCGCCTGTTTGATGAGCTTTCGCATCCGCGCGAGAGTCTCACCGCGCCAGTCCCCGAGCTCGGCGATCCTCCCCGAGATGAGCTCCGATGCCGACTGGCTTTCGCTCGCACGCGACTTCTTCATGTGGTCCTCCCGCTGCGACGCCTGGCCGCGTATGGCAGCATGAACAGGTACAGACCGCTGAACAGGAGCAGGGCGAGGGGAGGCAGCGGCGAGTAGGTCACCCACGCTGGCGGCGTCCCCTTCCCCAGTCCGAGGGCGACGAAATTGGCGATGACGGTGATCGTGAAGACGATCGACAGCCAGCGGTGGATCTGACGGATGGAGCGTTGCATGATCAGGCTCCCGCGCCGGGGTTCCAGCGCGGGACTTCGGCACCGAGCTGCTTCGCGTATTCCTCCAGCAGTCGCAGCCACCCTTCGACCTTCATTGCATCGGGACCGACCGTGCGGCCGATGGGATGGCCGGCGAGGAGGCGATCCAGCACGTCGAGGCAGAGGTGCCAACCGGCGGCGCCCATCGCGATCCAGTTCTTGTCGATGTTGTGCCAGAGGGTGAGCCGAGTGCGGTCGTTCGGCAGCGGCTCCAGCTCCCAGCGAATGTCCTGACCGCCCCACTCGAACTCGAGCAGCCTGGGCGCGTCGGCGTGCTTCACCTTGCTCTCGGTGACGTGCGGCTTCGGTGCTCCCACCGTGGTGAGCTTCGCGGTGGCGCCGGCGGTGCCGAGGTTCGCGTCGGAGTCGTATGGCGCCCATTCGCGGAGATGCTTGGGGTCGGTGAGCGCGGTCCACACCTTGGCCGGAGGGTGGGCGAGCTCGCGCACGAGCACGAGCGTCCACTTCGCTCCGTCCTTCTTCACAGTGGCGCCCCTGGCGGCACCGGGCGCGTACTGCTCTCGGCTGCTCATGTCTTCTTTCTCCGTTTCACTGAGGGAGCTTTCTCGACGTCGTCCATCCTGTCGAGGTGCCGCTCGAGCGCGTCGACGTGCTTCGACCAGAAGCGCCGGAAGGGCTCGAGCCATTCGTCGAGCTCCATGAGCGGCTCCGGTCTCAGGCTGTAGAGGCGTTGCTGCGCTTCGATGCGCGACTCGACGAACCCCGCCTCGCGCAGCACGCGCAGGTGCTTGGAGACGGACGGCTGCGACAGTCGAAGCTTGCGCTCGATCTCGCCCACGGAGCGCTCGGACGAGAGCAGCAGACCGAGGATGGCCCGTCGATTGGGCTCGGCGACGATGGCGAAGGATGATTCCACGGAGAATATATACGCTGGTGGTTATATTCCTGTCAAGGTATATTCGTCGCATCCCCCGGTTATTCCGGGCGCAGGGGCGAAGGTTTGTCATTCCGAGCGGAGGGCCGAAGGCTCGGAGTCCAGGAATCTGGACTCTCGGCGCGGCAGTGGTTTGCATGCTTCCTCGCGCAACGTGGTTTCACGCGGAGGCGCGGAGACACGCGGTGACGCGGAGGACTCTGAAAGACCGCGGCGCCGCGAACGGCTGAATGCCGACCCCAAAGTCTTGTTTTTTGGAGGCGTGGATGGAGAGAGGCTCTGATCAGAACACCGATCGCGACCCTGAGAGCAGTTCTCCGCGCCTCCGCACTCCTCCGCGCCTCCGCGTGAAACTCCGGCGCAGCGATTTCAGCCCGAGAGGTGCAGATTCCTCGACTCGCTGCGCTCGCTCGGAATGACACGGAGGGGCAGCGCTCGCGCCGGATGATGGTTTGGTGTGCTGTTGCCCCAGCATCCGCTCAATCCGCCTCATCCGCTTGGTCCCTCCGTTCTTGACCCCAGCGCCGAGACTACCAACGCACTTCAGCTCCGCCGTTGAGCTCCGTCACACGAAGCACCCGCTCACCGTCGTCACGCGCGAGGCCCCGCACGTCGTCGATGAACGCGGGCTCCGCGACCACGCTAGCCGTTGCGATCCCCAGCCCGTCCATCAGGTTCGCCAGCCAGTCCGCGAGAGCGACGCCGCTCGGCACACTCGGCGCGATCACGAGATGGAGCGTCGAGAGCAGCGCGATGAGCTCCAGTGCTTTCGGTCCATCGTGGTCGGCCACTAGCAGCACGACGACTGCGCCGCATCCGGCGCGCAGGTAGCTCGTGGCGTGCCCGCCGACCCAGACGATTGCGCGCGCCGGAGTCCGGATGTGCGGATCGCTCGACTCGCTCCGCTCGCTCGGGATGACGGCCTCCCTCATCCCGAGCGCGTCGGATGCCGATCGTCCGCTCACCAGCGCGTCACCCATGCCGGCGAGACGCCTCCGCCCCACGCGACGGCGGCGGTGCGCAGGCGGAGCCCCGATCCGTCGGGTCGCATCGTGTAGATGTTCTCGGGCCCACGGGCTGCCACCTCGGTTCCCTTCAAGGCGATGTAATGCCCGTCGGGCGACCACGCGGGCACGTTCTGATCGCCCGGGAGCGCGCGCAGCACCGCCGCGCCGCCCGACGACGGGACGATGGCGATGTCCCATCCGTACGCCGGCGAGTTGTAGCGCGAGAAGGCGATGAACGCGCCGTCGGGCGACCAGGTCGGACTCTGGTCGAAGCCGGCGTCGGTGGTCACCTGCCGCACATTCGATCCGTCCGCGTTCATCGTCCACACCTTGTGCTGCTGATTCTGCCGCGCGATGAACGCGATGCGGCGACCGTCGGGCGACCAGGCGGGATGCTCCGGCACCGTCACGCCCGCGGGGAGCGCCGTCGTGAGATTCTTCAGGCCGGTGCCGTCCACGTTCACGACCCAGATCGCGTGATCTTCCAGCGTGGAGTCGGCGGCGCTGAACAGGATCTGCCTGCCGTCGGGGCTCCACGCCGGCTCGTACTCGAGACCCGGGTCGCTCGTGAGCCGGCGCATGTTCAGACCGTTGCGGTTCACGACGTAGAGGTCGTTCTGATTCCGCCCCAGCTGATCGATCTGGGACACGGCGAACACGAACTGCGTGCCGTCGGGTGACGGCGACGGATCGCGCGAGACGGATCCGGCGTTCAGGCGCACGGGTGCCGCGCCCGAGCCGGAGAGCGAGAGCAGGAAGATCTCGGAGCCGTTCTGCGCACTCCAGCGATTGTAGAGCAGGTCGTGCGTCGGCCTCGGCGTGATGCGAAGCGTCGCCGTCGCGCTCTTGCCCTCCACCGAACCGGTGAGCGTGACCTCGCCGGCGGCAAGCGCCGCAATCGACGCGGCACCCGACTCGACGGTGGTCGCCGTGGCGGCGGCGGGATTGGTGGACGTCCAGGTGAGCGCCCTGTCCACGACCTGCCCCGACGCGAGCTTCACGCGCGTGCCGATCCACACGACCTCACCGACCTCGAGGCCCGTGGAGGCGTCGGACAGCTCCAGCACGACGTCGGTGACCGGAGCGTTCCTCACGCGCACGCCAACGGTCGCCGGAACGCCGTCGATGATCGCGGTGACGTTGGCGAGCCCCGCCCCGACCGCGGTGACGAGACCGTCCTGAGTCACGGTGAACACGGACGGCTTGCTGCTGGTCCACGATACGAAGCGTCCCGGCAGCGCGGCGCCCTCCGCATCGAGCGCGACGGCGCGAAGCTGAGCGATGCCGTTCCATTCGAGCTGCACTTCCTCGTCCACGCTGAGCCGGACCTCGGCCACTGGTACCGTTGGGATCGCGGTCACGACGATCGACGCGGTGCCGGCGCGCGTCCCGCTCGCCGCCACGATGGTCACCTGTCCAGGTGCGATCGCGGTGACGATTCCCTTGGCGTCCACGGTCGCGACCTGCTCGTTCTCCGAGCTCCACGTCACCCCGCGCTGCAGCAGCGAGCCGTCGGCGGCCTTCGTCGCCGCGACCATCGTCATGGTGCCCCCAACGGTCAGCGTCTGCGACGGCGAGGTGACCTGCACCGTGGCCACCGGTTTCGGTTCCTGCTGGGGGGCCTGCAGGTCGGCCGCGCCGCACGCGACGGCAAACGCGAGGGCGACTAGCGCCGGTACGACCCTGATTCCACGCATTGGTATTCTCCCTTTATGTGGTCCGAAGGTGCCGGCGCATCCGCGCGGCCTTCACTTCGGGGGAGAATCTCGGCGGGGGCGATTAAGCCACCGCTTAACACGCTTACGGGGGGGTCTTACACCCGCTCGGCGCGCCGCAAACGGTCGAATAGGGCGGTGGTCTCGGACTCCGGCTCGGCGTCCAGATCCTTTCGGAGCACCCCCCGCAGCCGCTCGTACTGCCGGAGCGCCTCGACCCGGTCGCCGGAGCGGGCGAGGCAGAGCATGAGCCGGCGCTGGGCCTCCTCACTCAGCTCGTCGGTCGCGACGAGGCGACCGTAC
>DATEOG010000326.1:0-4037 GCA_035274345.1 Gemmatimonadaceae bacterium | reverse complement strand
GCGGCCGCGCACGCGGGCGGGCGGCCGGTTGCCGTCTCGCCCGCGCTCGGCGCGCGCGAACGGGCGCTGCTCGGCGTCGAGTGGGTGCTGCGAGGGCCTATCTACGTGGCCAAAGGCCCAGGGCGCGACGCACGGCTTCGGGCCGAAGTTGATTCCGCCACCGCGGCGCGGTGGCTCGCCGGGCGCCGCATGTGGCCTCGTGAGCGGCGATCGCTCTCGGGCGACGACGTCGTGCGTGTGATGATGAGGCTGCTCGATTGCCCGCTGTTGGCGGGCGGCACCGACCCGTCAGACGAGCCACGGGACTCGCTTGAAGTGAGGTGCAACCTTCGGTAAATTCGCGTGTTATGCCATTTCCGGACCTTTCGTCCCGCCTCGCGGAGGTGCGCACCCGCATCGAGGCGGCGGTCGGTCGCGGCGGGCACGGTCAGACGGTCACCGTCGTGGGCGTGACCAAGACGTATGGGCCGGAAGCGCCGCTCGCGGCGTGGGAGGCGGGGCTTCGGGACGTGGGGGAGAACAAGGTGCAGGAGGCGCTCGCCAAGAAGCCCAGGGTGGCGGTGCCGTTGCGGTGGCACCTGATCGGGCATCTCCAGCGGAACAAGGTCAAGCAGATCGACGAGTTCGACCTGATCCACTCGATGGACAGCGCGAGACTCGCCGATGCGCTCGCCGCGCACGGGCAGGCGCGCGGTCGGCCGGTGGAGGCGCTGGTCCAGGTGAACGTGTCCGGGGAGGAAACGAAGGGTGGCTATCAACCGTCGATGTTCGTGCAGGAAGCCGACCGGTTGCGAGGGCTGTCCGGAATCGTGGTGCGAGGCGTGATGACGATGGCACCCTTCGACGCGACCGAGCAGACACTTCGGACGGTGTTCGCCGAGGCCCGCCGCTGCGCCGAAGCGCTGCGAGCGGCCGGCCATCCGGCGACCGAGCTATCGATGGGGATGTCGGGCGACTACGAGGTCGCCGTGGAAGAAGGCGCCACCCTGGTCCGCCTTGGAACCGTGTTGTTCGGAGCGAGAGCCGCCTAATGGACGAGACCTTTCATCTCACAGCGCTGGACGTGCGGCGCTACGATTTCGGCCGAGCGCTGCGCGGGTACGATCCCGAGCGGGTCGAGCAATTCCGGCAGCAAGTCGCGGAGGAGCTCGAGCGGCTGAACCGCCAGACGCAGGAGCTCGAGGCCAAGGCCAAGGGATTCCACGAGCAGCTGCGGGCTTTCCGCGAGCGTGACAAGGCGCTGAACGATGCGCTGGTCAGCGCGCAGCAGCTCCGCGGCGAGATTCGCGAACAGTCGGAGCGTGAGGCGCAGCTCATCCTCCGCGAGGCGCGCGGCGAGGCCGAGAAGTATCTGGAGGGGAGCCGGAACGAGATCCGGCACCTGCACGCGCACATCGCGGAGCTCGAGCGCGCGCGCCGCAACCATCTCGCGCAGCTCCGCGTGATGGTGGAGCGGCAACTGGCCGACATCACCGCGGCGGAGCAGGCCCCCACGCCACCGGTGCCGGCACCGCCACCCGGTGTCACGGTGCCTGCAGAGCCGCGTGTGTCGCAGCCGGTTCGCGTCGGACAGGAATGACCGGAGTGGCGCTCAGCGCGCATCCCGAACCGCAGCATCAGCATCGGCTCGAGGTAGTCAACGCCGCGGCGGCGGTGGTTCGCGCGCGGTTCGCGCGCGTGCCCGACGTGGCGATCGTGCTCGGCACGGGGCTCGGCGGACTGGCGCGCGAGATGGACGTCGAGGCGACCGTCGAGTACGCCGACATCCCGGGCTTCCCGCTGTCCACGGTCGAGAGCCACGCCGGGCAGCTGCTGTGCGGAACGCTGGGCGGAAAGTCCGTGGTCGCGATGCAGGGCCGCTTCCACCGCTACGAGGGATACTCTCTGCAGCAGGTGACCTTTCCGATCCGCGTGCTGCGCGCGCTCGGTGCGGAGACGCTCGTCGTCTCGAACGCGTGCGGGGGGATGCGGCAGGAATGGGCGGCTGGCGACCTGATGCTGATCGCCGATCACATCAATCTGCTGGGCGACAATCCGCTCGTCGGCGAGAACGACGACCGGCTCGGCGTTCGATTCCCCGACATGTCGGCGCCATACGACGCGGATCTGCGTGCGCTGGCGCATGTGGTCGCTCGCGAGCAGGGAACCGTACTGCGCGAAGGCGTCTACATCGCCGTGACGGGACCGAACCTCGAGACGCGCGCGGAGTATCGGATGCTGCGCACGATCGGTGCGGACGTCGTGGGGATGAGCACCGTTCCCGAAGTGATCGTGGCGGTGCAGGGGGGAATGCGCGTGCTGGGGCTGTCGATCATCACGGACCAGTGCATTCCCGAGACGCTGGTGCCGGCGGAGCTGGCGACGATCATCGCCGTCGCCGGACGAGCGGAGCCACATCTGACCGCGCTCGTGCGCGGAGTGCTGGAGCGACTGTGACGGTCGGCGAAGTGACGCAGCGATTCGCGCTCGTACCGGCGGACCAACCCGCCGACGAGCTCGAGCAGGCCCTGCTCGCGCGGTGGCGCGACGAGGACCTGTTCGCGCGCACGCTCGCCGCGCGCGCTGGTGCGGAGCCCTTCGTTTTCTTCGAAGGCCCGCCGACGGCCAACGGCAAGCCCGGAATCCATCACGTGTTCGCTCGCACGATCAAGGATCTCTTCTGTCGCCATCGCGCGATGAAGGGATATCTCGTGCATCGCAAGGCGGGCTGGGACACGCACGGGCTGCCGGTCGAGATCGAGGTGGAGAAGCGGCTGAACATCAGCGGCAAGCAGGACATCGAGAAGCTCGGCGTGGCCGAGTTCAATCGCCTGTGCCGCGAGAGCGTGTTCACGTACCGCGGCGACTGGGAGCGACTCAGCGAGCGGATCGGCTACTGGCTCGACTACGACGATCCGTACGTCACCTACACGCCCGAGTACGTGGAGAGCGTGTGGTGGGCACTGGCGACGCTGTACCGCAAGGGATTGCTCTATCGCGGCCACAAGATCCTTCCGTACTGCGCGCGCTGCGGCACCGCGCTGTCGAGCCACGAAGTGGCGCAGGGATACGAGGACGTGGACGATCCGAGCGTCTACGTCGCGCTCGATCTGGGCTCGGTGGGCGGGGAGGTGGTGCCGGACGCCGACGCGATGCCCGGCCGCACATCGCGTCGCATCCTCGTGTGGACGACGACGCCGTGGACGCTGGTGTCGAACGTCGCGCTCGCGGTGCACCCGGAGCTCGAGTACGTCGAGCTGCGAAAGACGGACAGTCCCGACACGCGCACGATCATCCTCGCCGCGGCGCGGGCAGGCGCGGTGCTCGGCGAGGACTACACGACGCGGTGGACGCAGGTCGGCACGCTCTCCGGCGCGGACCTCGTCGGCGCGCGATATCGCCGGCCGATCGACTGGCTGCCGTATCCCGAGGGGACGAATCACGAGATCGTCGTCGGCGAGCAGTTCGTGAGCGCCGACGACGGCTCCGGCGTGGTGCACATGGCCCCCGCGTTCGGCGCGGACGACTACGCCGCCGGACGCCGGCACAATCTCGCGTTCCTGCAGCCGGTGAATCCCCGCGGCGAGTTTCCCGAGGACCTTCCGCTGGTGGGCGGGCAGTTCGTGAAGCACGCCGATCCCGCGCTGATCGAGGAGCTCAAGCGGCGCGGCGTGCTGTGGAAGGCGGGGACGATGAGCCACTCGTACCCGCACTGCTGGCGCTGTGGCACACCGCTGCTCTACTACGCGCGCACGTCGTGGTTCGTGCGCACGTCGTCGTACAAGGACGAGATGCTCTCGCGCAACGCGCGCGTGGGCTGGCATCCGGCGCAGGTCGGCTCGGGCCGATTTGGCGAGTGGCTGGAGAACAACATCGACTGGGCGATCTCGCGCGACCGGTACTGGGGCACTCCGCTGCCGGTATGGGTCTGCTCAACGAACGCGGACCACCTCGATGTTCTCGGCAGTTACGCCGAGCTGGCGGAACGTACCGGCGTCCCGCTCGCAACGGATTTCGATCCGCACAAGCCGAACGTGGACGAGTACCAATGGGGGTGT
>DATEOG010000325.1:0-2267 GCA_035274345.1 Gemmatimonadaceae bacterium | reverse complement strand
TCAAGTCGATCCGGTCGGCCCTGAGCTCGACGAGCGGGTCCGTCGGTGCCCTGATGCAGGCGGCCCGCTCAGAGGGCGGGGCGACGCAGACCGCGTCGACGCGGCTCGCCCGACTCCGTCAGCGGCTGGTCAACGGCCGCGGGTCGCTCGGCCGTATCATGGACGGAAACCTGGGCCCACGGGCACGGGTGGTGATGGCGCGCGCCGATTCCGTGCGCGCGCTCGTCGGATCGTCCAGCGGCTCGCTGGGCCGGTTCAAGCGAGACAGCACGTTGCTGAAGGAGGTGGCGGACATTCGCGACGAGCTCGCGGAGGTGCGTGCGTCTCTGGCGGATTCGCGCGGCACGGCGGGACGTGTCTTGCACGACAGCGCGGCCTTCAGCGCGCTCGGCGACGTTCACCGCGAGATGACGCTGCTCGTGACCGACATGAAGAAGCACCCGCTGCGCTACAATCCCTTCTGAGTCGCGGCGCTCTTGACCCCCTTTCCGGCCACTCCTAGCTTCCCATGCCGCACGGGATCCTCACCCCAGATGCCCACCGCCCGGTGTGGCGCGGATCCCGTCGCCGCTCGTCGATCGCACCGCCGCTCCCGCCTGGCGGACCTTCTGATCGCCGCGCACCCTCCCCGCGAACGACCGCCTCGTGAACATCGCTGAGCTCAAGCGGAAGTCGATGCCCGAGCTGCACGATATGGCGGACACGCTGGCCGTCGACGAGCACGATGGCCTCGGCCGGCACGATCTCCTCTTCAAGATCGAGCAGAAGCTGCTCGACGCCGAGCACACGCTCATGGGAGAGGGAGTGCTCGAGGTGCTGCCCGAAGGCTACGGCTTCCTGCGCAGCCAGGACTGGAACTACCTCTACAGCCCGGACGACATCTACGTGTCGCCGTCGCAGATCAAGCGGTTCGATCTCCGCACCGGGGACACGGTGAGCGGTCAGGTGCGGCCGCCGAAGGAGTGGGAGCGGTACCTGGCGCTGCTCAAGGTAGAGCGCGTGAACGGCGGCGAGCCCGAGGCGGCGAAGGCTCGCGTCCCGTTCGACAACCTGCGGCCGCGGTATCCGCAGGGACGACTGCGCCTGGAGTCGAGCGATGGCGATTTGAGCATGCGGGTGATGGACCTCATCGCGCCGATCGGGAAGGGACAGCGCGGTCTGATCGTCGCGCCGCCACGCGCGGGAAAGACGATCCTGCTCCAAAAGATCGCCAATGCCATCGCGGAGAATCACCCGGAGGTCACGCTCATCGTACTGTTGATCGACGAGCGTCCGGAGGAGGTGACCGACATGCACCGCGAGGTGCGGGGGGAGGTCATCAGCTCGACGTTCGACGAGGAGGCGACGCGCCACGTCCAGGTCGCGGACATGGTCATCGAGAAGGCGAAGCGACTGGTCGAGTCGGGGAAGCACGTCGTCATCCTGCTCGATTCGATCACCCGGCTGGCGCGCGCGCACAACACGGTGATCCCGAGCGGCGGCAAGATCATGTCGGGCGGTCTCGACGCGAAGGCGATGGAGAAGCCGAAGAAGTTCTTCGGCGCGGCGCGCAACGTGGACGGCGGGGGCTCGCTGACGATCATCGCGACGGCGCTGATCGAGACGGGATCGCGCGCCGACGAGATGATCTTCGAGGAGTTCAAGGGCACGGGCAACATGGAGCTCGTGCTCGCGAGAGAGATCGCCGAGAAACGCATCTATCCGGCGATCGACATCAATCGCTCGGGAACACGACGCGAGGAGCTGCTGTTCTCGTCCGAGGAGCTGAATCGAGTGACGCTGCTGCGCACGTTCCTCGCCGACATGCCGGAGACCGAAGCGATCGACTTCCTGCTCAAGCAGATGTCGCGATCGAAGGACAATCGCGAGTTTTTCGTGCAGATGCGCGAGGGCTGAGACTCGTGCGCATGATGCCCCCCGATCGCGGCCGCTGGATGGCGGTCGACTGGGGCGAGCGCCGAATCGGGCTGGCGCTGAGCGACCCGAGCGGCATGATCGCGACGCCCGCCGGCGCGATCGTGCGTCGTGCCGGAAAGCGACCGCCGATCGCCGAGCTGGTGCGTCGTGCCGAATCCCTGGAGGCGCGCGCCATCGTGATGGGGCTTCCGCTGGATGGAGAGGGTGAAGATACGCCGCGCGCCGTGGAGTGCCGGCACGTGGCGTCCGAGCTCACACGCCGCACGAAGCTGCCGGTGGCGCTACTCGATGAACGGTTCACGACGGCGACCGCGCTTCGCGCGATCCACGAGATGGGAGGCAGCACGCGA
>DATEOG010000324.1:0-8576 GCA_035274345.1 Gemmatimonadaceae bacterium | reverse complement strand
GGACGGCCGGAGGAAGCGCTGTCCAACGCGCGCGCCGCCCTGGCGGCGGATCCCGCGTCGACCGAGGCGCGGCTGCTCGCGGCGCGCGGGCTCAATCGCCTGGCGCGCTACGCGGATGCCGTGGACGAGCTGCGGCGCGCCGTCCAGAGCGATCCGCTCACTGCAGCGGTGCACCTCGATCTCGGCTTCGCGGCCGTGCGCGTGGCGGACTTCGCCAGCGCGCACGCCAGCTGGGAGCACTATCTGAGGCTCGCGCCCACGGCGGGGGATGCCGGCCGCGCGCGTGCCGCGCTCGAGACGCTGACGCGACTCATGCACCTCCTGGAGGCACACGCCGATGTCTGACGACGTCCGCCGCCTGAGCGACGAGCTGGCGCGCGATCCGGGCAGCCGGGTGTTCGTACCGCTCGGCGAGGCACTGCGCCGGCAGGGACAGCTCGATCTCGCGCTGAAGGTCACGCTGCGCGGGCTCGAGCGGCATCCGCACTTCGCCGACGGCCACGATCTCCTCGCGCGCATCGCCGTGGATCGCGGCGATCTGGAGAAGGCGTTCGACGAGTGGGACATGGTGCTCCGGCTCGTTCCGGGACATCTCGGTGCGCTCAAGGGAATGGGCTTCGTCTGCTTCCAGCAGGGTCGGCACGCGCAGGCGGAGGAATACCTGTCGGCCGCGGCGGCGCAGGGCGACGGCGACGAGCAGGTCGCGAGCGCGCTGGAGCACGTGCGCGACGCGCGGCGCGCGGTAGCCGAGCTGCCGCGCGATCCGAGCCGTCTCCCGCCCGGCACCACGCACGATCCGCGGTTCCTGTTCGCCGACGTGCTGAGCGAGGCGGAGCAGACGGCGCTGCTGCTCGACCACGATGGACTCGTGCTCGCCGGCGCGTACGTCGCGTGGGACGGCCGCGACGTGGGACAGGAGGTCGGCGCGGAGCTGAGCGGCGTGACGGACGCGGCTCGGCGCGCGACCCGGCACCTCTCGTTGGGCGAGTGGACGTCGATCGTCTTCGAGACGGAGGTCGCCGTGGTGGCGATGACACCGTCGACGAACGACGGGCTCCTCGTGCTCGCGACGTCGCGCGCGACGCCGCTCGGTCTCGTGCGGCGACTCCTCGACCGCTGCGCGGAGCGGGCGCGCCGGTGGCAGGGAGGACGGATATGAGCGCGCGCCCCTTCTCGTCGATCCTCGACAGCCTCACTCGGCAGCGATGGGTGACGGCCGCGCTGGTGGTCAGTGAGCGCGATGGAATCGTCGTGGAATCGAACCTTCAGATCGGCCAGTCGGGCGATCGGGTCGCTGCTCTCGCGGCGTCGCTCTATCGCAAGGCGCGGCTCTCGGCCAAGGCCGCGGGGCTCGGCGCCGTGTCGTTCATGCAGCTCGAGGCGCCCGGGGGCCGAATCTGCGCCGTCGGCGGCGGAGACCTCGTGCTGGTCGTCGTCGCAGAGCCAGCCGTGAACGTGGGGCTCGTGCGCGTGGAGCTGCTGCGCGCGGTCGGCGAGTTGCTCTCCGTCGGCGGCGAGGTGGCCTGATGCACATGACCGTCGTGGAGGCGTGGATCGAAGGACCGCTCAAGCGGTTCGTCGTCGACGCGGGCGCCGAGCTCGCGCTGCTCCTCCATCCGAGCGGCCAGGTGCTGGCGCAGCACGGGTTCGCGCGCGCAGTGGACGTGATGAGCGCGTGCGCGCTGGCGGCGGGCATCCACGCGTCGTCGGCCGAGCTCGGCCGACAGCTCGACGGACGCCCCTTCCGCGGGTTGCACCATGCCGGACGTACTCGTCAGATATTTCTAGCGGAGGCACAGTCGCCACGGGGCGCGTTCGTCTTCCTGACCGTGTTCGGTCCGGAGAGCTCCCTGGGGTTGGTGCGTCTCTATTTCGAGGAGCTCGTCAGCGGTCTGGCGGCGGCTGCCCCCCCTGTGGAGGCGATCACCGGTCCCGCGCTGGCCGAGCACTTCGAACGCGACCTGAACCGCAATCTCGCCGCCCTGTTCGGCCGCGCTTAGCCCTCCCCGCGCCCTCCCGCCCGATCCGTGTCGCTCGTCAACTACGCTACGCGCGAGATCACCTGCAAGATCGTCTACTACGGGCCCGGGCGCTCGGGGAAGACGTCGAATCTGCATTACATCTACGGGCAGGTTCCCGAGGACAGAAAGGGGAAGATGGTCTCGCTGGCGACCCAGACCGATCGCACCCTCTTCTTCGACTTCCTCCCGCTGGACCTGGGCACGATCTCCGGCTTCACGACGAAGTTCCAGCTCTACACCGTGCCGGGGCAGGTGTACTACCAGACGACGCGCAAGCTCGTGCTGCAGGGCGCCGATGGCGTCGTGTTCGTGGCCGACAGCCAGGCGCGCCAGCTCGACGAGAACATCGAGAGCTTCCAGGATCTTCACGCCAACCTGTCGGAGCAGGGGATCGATCCGCGCGTCATGCCGCTGGTCGTCCAGTACAACAAGCAGGATCTGCCGAAGGAGCTGATCCTCCCCACCGCTGAGCTCTCGGACGCGATCAACTTCCGCAGCGTCCCCGAGTTTTCGGCGGACGCCCTGCACGGCCCCGGGGTGTTCGAGACGCTGCGCGGCATCTCCGAGATCGTGCTGCGCCGGCTCAGCGCCGCCGGCTCGACGCCGGCCGCCGCGGGCAGCAGGTAACGGATGCAGGTCGAAGCCCGTTCCCGGTTCGACAACTACGTCGTCGGCTCGGCGAACCGCCTGGCCGTCGCGGCCGCGCGCGCGGTCGCTGAATCACCGGGCGGCGTGTACAACCCGCTGTTCGTCTACGGCGCCTCGGGGCTCGGCAAGACGCACCTCATTGGCGCGATCGGCAACGAGGCCGTGGCGCGCGCGCCGGGGCTCAGCGTCGAATATCTCGCGCTCGAGGACTTCATCGAGCAGATCCACGCCGCGGTCGCCGTCGGCGAGATGGAGCGGTTCAAGCAGCGCTACGGCCGCGTCGACATGCTGTTGCTCGACGACATGCAGTTTCTCACGGGCCGGCGCGAGACGCAGAGCGAGCTGCTGCGGCTTCTGAACGCGCTGCAGGGCAGCGGACGACAGATCGTGATGACGAGCGATCGGCCGCCCTCGGAGATCTCCGACGTCGACGAGCGGCTGCTCAGCCGGTTGAGCGGTGGTCTCATCGTGGACATCGGCGTCCCGGACTTCGAGACGAAGGTGGCGATCCTGCGCGGCAAGGCGGAGGAGCGGAAGGTGAGCTTCGCGCCCGGCGTGATCGAGGAGCTGTCGCGGCTCGACTTCACGAGCGTGCGCGAGCTGCAGGGCGCGATGAACCGTCTCGTGGCGCAGCAGTCGCTGGACGGTACGCTCACGCCGGCGCAGGTGCGCGCCGTGCTCGGCGCCGAAGGCACACCCGAGCCGATCGACCTCGAGCCGGAGCTCGAGCCAGAGCCGGAGACCGTGGACGTCACCGCTCCAGCGGCGGACGAGTTCTTCAGCTTCGTCACCAACATCGCCACCGCAGTGGCGGCGCAGATCGAGCCGTGGAAGGTTCGCGTCGGCGAGACCGTCGCCTACTGGGCAGGCGAGGGGTATCGAACGGCAGCGCTCGAGCGCCTGATGTCCGAGCCGGTCGCTCCCGCCAACTACGAGGCAGTGCTCCGCGGCTACGGCCACGCGGTCGAGCAGCTCCGGCAGCTCGAGTCGAAGGTCACCACGGTAGATCCGTCGCTCGGCGGCGACGAGCTGTTCCGCGACCCCGAACGGCTGCCCGAGGCGGCGGCGTTCGTGGAGCGTGCGCTCACCGGGGCCGTCCCCCCGCAGGGTCCGCAGGCCGCGTTCGAGCGTCGCGCGTTTCAGGAGAGCGCGTCGAACCAGATGGCGGTGCGCGCCGCGGACGCGGTGGTTGCCGAGCCGGGGCAGCGCTACAACCCGCTGTTCATCGCGGGCCCGAGCGGCACCGGAAAGACGCACCTGCTCAACGCGATCGGCAACGAGCTGGCGCGACGCGGCGGCGGCACGGCCCGCGTCGCCTGCGTCGGCGCGCAGCTGTTCATCGACGAGCTGATCGCCGCGCTGCAGGAGGGACAGATCGAGCGGTTCCGCGCCCGATATCGCGCGGCCGACGCGCTGCTCATCGACGACGTGCAGTTCGTCGGCGGAAAGGAGCGGACGCAGGAAGAGCTGTTCCACGTCTTCAACCATTTCCATACCGCCGGAAAGCAGCTCGTCCTGGTGAGCGACGTACCGCCCAAGGCGATCGAAGGGCTCGAGGAGCGGCTGCGCTCCCGGTTCGAGGGCGGTCTCGTGGCCGAGCTCGAGGCGCCCGACCGCGCGCTGCGCGAGAAGCTGCTCGCGCGCTATCTCGCGGACGCGGTGGCTGGTGACGAGGCACTGTTGCCGTATCTCGCCGAGCGGCCGGTAAGCAGCGTGCGAGAGCTGATCGGCGTCGTGCATCGACTGCAGGCACTGGCAGAGAACAAGGGCGAGGAGCTCACACTCGCACTGGCGCGCCAGGAGCTCGAGCCGGCGGGCGCCGCGGTGCAGGCGCCGCCGGTCACCGTGCGGCAGGCGGCCGACGTGTTCTTCCTCGACGACGAGAAGATCGTGTGGGAGTGGCCCGACGTCGCCGGCCGTCTCGTCGAGGAGCTGCGCTGATGGCGATCAAGGGCAGTCTGAAGGAGGCGAGCCTCCCCGACGTGCTGCAGCTCCTTGCCATGGGGAAAAAAACGGGCTGTCTCGCCGTCACGCATCGCAACAACTTCGGCTACGTCTACTTCGACAAGGGACGCATCTGCTACGCGTCCATCGTGAACCGGCGCGACCGGATCGGCGATCTGCTGGTGAAGAGCGGCTCGATCACGAAGGCCCAGCTCGATGCGGCGATCGCCGCGCAGTCGGCGCACCACGACAAGCGGATCGGCGAGCTGCTGATCGCGCAGGGCGCGGTCACGCGCGACGAGCTGCACGATCGCATCCGGATCCAGATCGAAGAGGCGGTCTACTACCTGTTCACGTGGACCGCGGGGACGTTCAACTTCGAGGGCGAGGTCAAGCCCGAGGAGCAGGACTACCTCGTGTCGATCAATCCCGAGTCGCTGCTGCTCGAGGGAGCGCGCCGGGTCGACGAGTGGAGCCTGATCGAGAAGAAGATCCCGAGCTTCGATCTCGTGTTCGACTTCGACCGCAAGAAGGCGGTGGAGAACGACGTCGAGCTGACGCACGAGCAGCAGATCGTTGCCGAGCTGCTCGACGGTCGCCGCGACGTCGCCGCGGTGATCGAGGAGTCGGGGCTGGGCGAGTTCGACGTCGGCCAGTCGATCTACGGGCTGATCACGGCCGGTTTCGCGCACCGCGTCGGTCGCACGAAGGCCGCGGAGCCCGCGGTGAGCGACTCGCGGGTGGACGAGCACCGCAACCTCGGCGTCGCCTTCTACAAGACCGGGATGCTCGACGAGGCGATGCGCGAGTTCCGCCGCGTCGCCGAGCTGCGGGAGCACGATTCGCAGTCGCGCTTCTACATCGGGCTCGCGCTGTCGCGGCAAGGGAAGTGGGAGGAGGCGGTGCAGGCGTTCAAGGAGTGCGTGGCGCAGCCCGGCGCGCGCGCATCGGCGCTGCACAACCTGGCGTACGCGCTCGAGCGGCTCGGCCGCTACGACGAGGCGCACACCGCGCTCGACGAGGCCGTCCGGCGTGGCGGCGCCAAGGATCCGCGGATCCAGACGTCGGTCGGCGTGATCGCGCTGCGCACCGGCGACGTGGCGGGCGCCGATCGGGCGCTGCAGGTGGCGCGCCCGCTGTTCGGCACCCGGCCGCCGACGGCGGCGTGGTTCCACTACGCCGCGCTCACCGCGGCGCTGCTCGGCGAGCTCGATCGGTCCGTGGCGCTGCTGCAGGAAGGGATCACCGCGCATCCCCACGCGGCCGCGCTGTTCAACAACCTGGCCGCGGTGCACGAGCGGCGCGCCCAGTATCCGGACGCATTGCAGGTCGGCGAGCGGGGCGTGCTCGAGGATGCCGGGCTCGCGCAGCTGCACAAGAATCTCGGCGACCTGCACTACCGCGCGGCGCGTTACGACGACGCGCTCGAGAGCCTGCTGCGCGCAGTGAAGCTCAATCCGCAGCTCGGCGACGACGTGTACCTCAAGCTGGGCAACATCCGCTTCAAGCGGCAGGAGCGCGACGAGGCCGTCCGGTGCTGGGAGCAGGCGCTGGCGCTCGATCCGAACAACGCGATCGTGCGCACCAACCTCGATGCGGTGCGACAGGTCCTGTGATCATCGCCCCCGACCTCTCCGACGCCGCGTTCACGGCGCTGACCGAAAAGATCGCGAGCGATCGCGGCTTCGGCTGCGCGAGCTACAAGGACAAGTGTCTGCGCCGGCGCATCGCCGTGCGCATGCGCGCGCGAGGAGTGCACACGTACGCTGACTATGCGCGGGTGCTCGACAGCGACCAGCACGAGTACGACCGTCTGCTCGACGCGCTCACGATCAACGTGACGAAGCTGTTCCGGAACCGGGAGACGTATTCGGTGCTGCGCGACCGCGTGGTGCCTGCGCTCTGGGCGCTCCCGGATCCGGTCATCAACGTGTGGAGCGCGGGATGTTCCTCGGGTGAGGAGCCGTACTCGCTCGCCGTGCTGTTCCATGATCACGCCGACCGTCTGGGCGCGGCGGCCGTCGCCGAGCGGCGCGTGCAGGTGCTCGGCAGCGACATCGACGCGCGATCGCTCGACGCGGCGGCATCCGGCACGTTCGAGGAGAGCGACTTCAACGAGACGCCGCCGGAGTTGCGCCGGCGATACTTCGCGCCGGCCCCGCCGTTCACCATCGTGCCCGAGGTACGCCGGATGGTGCGCTTCGAGCGACGCGACCTCCTCGCCGAGAGCGCGCCCTCCGGGCAGCAGCATCTCATCTGCTGTCGCAACGTGCTCATCTACTTCGACCGGGAGACGCAGATGCGCCTCTTCCAGAAGTTCCGCGACGCGCTTGCGCCGACGGGGTTCCTGGTACTCGGAAAGGTCGAGACACTGCTTGGCGCCGCCCGCGATCGATTCGCGGCCGTGGACGGCCGCGAGCGCATCTTCCGGCCTCTGTGACCACCCTCCTCGCCGACGTTCGCGTCAAGGTCGCCGACTACGCGGTCCGTCGTGGCGGCGACATCATCGCCACGATCGGCCTCGGCTCGTGCGTCGCCATCGCGCTGTACGACAAGGAGACGCGCACCGGAGGCCTCGCGCACATCCTGCTGCCCAACATGTCGATGTCGCGCGAGACGTCCAATCCGGCGAAGTTTCCCGAGACGATCGTGCCGATCATGCTGGAGGAGATGCGCAAGCTCGGCGCATCGGCGCGCATCTGCGCGAAGATCGCCGGGGGCGCGAGCATGTTCGGACAGCTCGTCAACGGCACCGGCATCAACGTCGGCGAGCGAAACATCGCCGCGACGCGTGAAGCCCTCGCCGCCGCGAAGATCCCGCTCGTCGCCGAAGACACAGGGCTCGACTACGGCCGCAGCGTGTACTTCCACTTGAGCGACGGCCGCGTCGAGGTGCGGTCGCTCAAGAAGGGAGACCGTGTCCTCTAACGGTCCGCCGACCGTGCTGGTCGTCGACGACAGCGCCTTCATGCGGCGCGTCATCGGCGAGATCATCGACGGATCGGGCGAGTTCCACGTCGTGGGAACCGCACGCAACGGACACGACGCGCTGCGCCAGATCCACGCACTCGCCCCGGACATCGTCACGCTCGACGTCGAGATGCCGGAGCTCGACGGCGTGGAGACGCTCGGCTACATCATGTCCGAGACCCCTCGCGCCGTGGTGATGCTGAGCGCCGCCTCGACGCAGGGGGGTGTCGACCTCACGCTGCGCTGCCTGGAGCTCGGGGCGGTGGACTTCGTGCGCAAGCCGACGGGGGCCGGCAGCCACGATCTGTCGAGCGTCGCCGCGACGCTGCTCGACGCGCTGCGCGCCGCGACGGAGGTCAACCTGCAGGGCGTGCAGCTGCTCGCGCGCCCGCGCTTCGTCACCCAGTCGCCGGTGGTCCGGTCGCGCTGCGATGCCACCGTCGCCGTGGCGATCGCGTGCTCCACCGGCGGACCGCGCGCGCTGGCCGAGGTGATCCCCGGGCTGCCCGGCGACCTGCTCGCCGCGGTGCTCGTCGTGCAGCACATGCCTCCTGGATTCACACGTAGCCTGGCCAACCGCATCGACGGCATGAGCGAGCTGCGCGTGACCGAAGCGGAGCACGGCGAGCCGGTCGTCGTGAACCGCGTGTATCTCGCGCCGGGCGGCCTGCATATGCGCGTCGTGAGCAGCGGACCGTCGGCGTGGACGATCGCGCTGGACGACGGGCCGGCGTTGCACGGCGTGCGTCCGTCGGCCGACCGCCTCTTCGAGTCCGTGGCCGAGCAGTTCGGCCCCGCGAGCATCGGCGTCGTGCTCACCGGGATGGGGAAGGACGGCGCGGAGGGGCTCCGTGCCATTCGAGCGGCCGGGGGGGCGGGGATCGTCCAGGACCGCGCGACGTCCACCATCTACGGAATGCCCCAGGCAGCGCTGCAGCGAGCAGGAGCCGAACGGGTGGTGCCATTGGGCGGGGTGGCGGAGGCGGTGGCGGA
>DATEOG010000323.1:0-10150 GCA_035274345.1 Gemmatimonadaceae bacterium | reverse complement strand
CCGAAACAGGATAGCCGTCGTGACGCCGCCCCGGCGCGCGAGCAGCAGCGCGGCCTCCGGCTCGAGGAATCCGGTGAGGTAGCGGAATGCCGGCACCTGATAGAACGCGGGAAATCCAATCGGGGCTCGCTCGCCGAACGCGACGACGGTCGCGCCGTCGCCGAGCCGCACGAGCAGCGAGTCGCGCCGCGCCGCGTACTCGGCCGACGATATCGGCGCAGGGGCCGCGCTCGGCTGCGCGGCTGCGTGGGCCGCCCGGAACGAGAGGAGCGAAGCGACGAGGGCTACTGACAGGCGCATGGCGGATCGAGCTTGGGAACGAAGTCGAAGATGAAAGCTGGGCGGCTCAGCCGACCGCGTCGAGCATCGCCTGCCTGGAATCCCTCGCGAACCGCCGCTGCAGTCGCCGCGCGAGTGGGTAGCCAAGGCGCGCCAGGAGGTGTCCCGGCCGAGAGAACGCATACAGGTCGTACCACACGCTGTCGTCGTCGAGGCGCCACTCGATGCTGAACCGTTCCTCGCCGATCTCCGCGTGGGCAGGCAGGGTGCCGTACGCGAATCCCGTCCGCCGTATTCCGTCTGCTTCTTCGTCGAGGAGGTAGACGACGCGGCAGGCATTCAGCGACCAGAACCCGTAGTGGCGGATGACGGCGGCCACCGTCTCACCCGGTGTGACCGGCGCGTTCTCGGGCTGGATCGACGTCCAGCCGAGCGACGACATGCGCCACGACTGGAGAGCGGCGGTCGCTCTGCGAAATGTCTCGGCACCCGTCCCGAGCTGAACGCGGTTCCGGTCGACGTCGTAGCCCGGTGGCGCCGCACCGCTCTTCGTCGCACCGACCTCCGAATACGAGCACGTGGCGTCCCGCTGCGCGGCGACGAACGCATCTACCTGTGCGGCAATCGGTCGCGTGAGCTGGAACGTAGCAGCCGCCGTATTCTTAATGGTGACTTAATGAGGTCTCGTCGAACATGGTAAGGTGGCGGTGCCAACTTCGGCCATACCGACGTTCGCCGATACCATGGCACGACGCGACCGGCGACGCTCCGCGTGACCGGCTTTGGAGGTCAGAAGCTGCTGCACACTCCGCCTCCTCGCGTGCGCGAGCTTCACGTACGATTGAAGCCCTAGGGCAGAACGATCGCTGGCACGCTTGCCATAGGGCCAACGTGCTGCTCGGCGTCGGGAGCGATAGCGGCCACTGCCTGCAGGACACAAGGGTTCATGCCATGACTATTCCCATGTTCGTGGCCGCATCACAGCATGGTCCCGAGTGCGGCACCGAGCCGCGCGCGGTATGACCGGCTGAGACGAAGGCGGGTTCCGTCGATCAGCCGCACCTCGTAGTCGCCGTGGAAGTAGGGGACGAGCTCCTTCACCCGGCGGATCCGCACGATCGTCGAGCGATGGATCCGCACGAACTCCGCCGGGTCCAGCTGCGTTTCCAGCGCGCCCATCGTGTCGCGAACGAGATGGACGCGGGTACCGACGTGCAGCCTGAGATAGTCATCGTCGGCCTCCACCCAGTCCACGTCCGCGACGTCGACGAAGGTGACCGACCGCGTGGAGCGCACGACGATGCGTGACAGGTACTCGACGCGCGACTCCGTGCCGGCCGATGCGTACAGCCGCGCGAGATCCTTCAGCGTCTCCTCGGCCAGTGTGGCCGAGCGATGCTCACGGAGCCGGTCGCGGACGCGCTGCATCGTGGTGCGGAAGCGATCCTCGTCCACAGGCTTGAGCACGTAGTCCAGTGCGTGGTGGTCGAAGGCGGCGACGGCGTAGTCGTCGAACGCGGTGACCAGCACCGCGGCACGCACCGCGCCCGGTCCGAGCTGCTCCAGGACTTCGATGCCGGTGGCACCGGGCATCCGCACATCCAGGAAGAGGACGTCCGGCGCGTGGGCCCGCACCGCGTCGATCGTCGCGGGGCCGTTGTCGCTCTCGGCCACGACGACGACGTCTCGCTCCCGGGCGAGCAGCATTGTCAGCATGCGTCGCGCGAGCGACTCGTCGTCGGCGACGACGACGCGCAGCAGCTCGGGGCGGACGGTCATGACTGCGGGTGCAGATCCCTCGACTCGCTTCGCTCGCTCGGGATGACACCCCTCACGGTCATCCCGAGCGCCGTCGAGGGATCTGCGTCGGTTGCACTCACCCAGGGAACGCGGATGCTCACGCGCGTCCCCGACGGCTGGCGCCGCTCGATGAGGAAGGTCTGATCGCCGCCGAACTGCTTCTCCAGCCGCGCTCGTGTGCTCGACAGGCCCACGCGTTCCCCTCGCCCATTCCCGTCGCCGACCGGAATCCCGACTCCATCGTCGTCCACCTCGAGCGCAAGCCAGCGCCCCTGGCGTCGAGCGGCGATGCGCACCGTGCCGCCATGCATCGAGGGCTGGATGCCGTGCAGGATGGCGTTCTCCACCAGCGGCTGGAGCAGCAGCGTGGGCACGTCGGCATCGAGCGTCGCCGGCTCGCAGTCCAGCGCGACCCTCAGCCGCTGCCCAAACCGCACCTGCTCGATGGCCGTGTAGCGCTCGAGCAACTCGAGCTCGCGCCTGAGCGCCCACGAGCGCTGGCCGTCCTCCGCCAGGGTCGCGCGCAGCAGGTCGCCGAGCCGAGCGAGCATCCGCTGGGCCTCGCGCGGCTCGTCGAAGATGAGCGAGGAGATCGAGTTCAACGCGTTGAACAGAAAGTGCGGGTGCAGCCGCGTGCGGAGCAGCTCGAGCTGTGCGTTGGCCACGGCGGCGGTGAGCTGCGTCGCGCGCAGCTTGCGCGCCGCGGACGTGGTGTAGTGCCGCACCGCGAGGATGTAGACGACGAAGAACCAGTAGGTGAAGACGGACCACAGCATCCAGCTCCGGGCCATCATGACGAACGTCGGCAGGAACTGGCGAGCCGGGTTGCCGTGCACCACGAGAAGCGCGTCCCAGAGCTGCGTCGCCGTCGCGACGAACAGGCTCGCGATGAGATGCACGGCGATCGACGCCGGCCAATGTCCTCCCTCGAACCGGAAGCGGCGCGTCAGCACGAGCACGATCACCGGCATGCTCAGGAGCCACACGGCGAAGCCCTGCAGCATGAAGCCGAGGACGTCGAACAGCGGGGGATAGTTGCCGCTCGAGCGGGCGTTCACGTACACCTGCGCCGTCGTCATCGCGAAGTTGACGATCCAGAAGAGCACGATCATCGGCCAGAGGACACGCGGATCGTCGCGCTCCTCGATGCTCGTATCGAACCGCCGTCCTTCCGCTGTCGCCATCGCTCCACCGACGATGGTGAGTGGTGCGTCACACGTGCCCCGCGCCTACCCCGTGCGTCTCCGCTCGACAGCATAGCGCCGAGCGCGCCCGCAACACAACGCGGAGCGCCGACGACTCGCCGCACCAACCGGACGGTTCACCGCATCGATCAACCGCGCCGCGGAACGACCGTTGGACCGGCTACGCGGGCCGGATAGCCTCTGCTCGCCAGGGTGTGGTAATCCTTCAACCGGAGCGGTGGCTCGATGCAGAATGCGATCTGGATGACGTACGCGGTCGGTGCAGTGGTGCTGACGTCGGTGGGGTGCGCGGCGAGCAACGCGCACACGAACCATGCGGCGGTGGGCGCGGCCCAGTCGTCCCTCATGGTCGGCGCGGCGCAGAACGGAATACAGTCGACCGTCGACCGCGACACGGCCCGGCTCCGGGCCGCCACCGTCGCGTTCAAGTCGCTGGACGCCGCGGTCGCGGCGGGATACCCGCGCGCCAGTGGCCCGTGCATCAAGCACCCCACGCAGGGCGCCATGGGATACCATCACGACCACAAGGGGCTGATGGACGATCGTCTCGAGGTGGAGCGCCCGGAGATTCTCGTGTACGAGCGCATGCCGAGCGGCGAGTACGTGCTCAACGGCGTCGAGTACATGGTCCCCTTCTCCGCCAGGCCCGGGACCGCCGAGCCTCCGACGATCATGGGCCAGAAGCTCAAGCCGTTCGAGCCGGGAAAGTTCTGGTACTTGCACGCGTGGGTGTGGACCGACAACCCGTCGGGGCTGTTCGCCGACTGGAACCCGAAGGTGCGCTGCGGCACGGCCGCGGGCGCCTGACGTGACGGCGGATCAGCGCCGCGTGACGCAGCACGGGTCGCGATCGCTTCGTCAGCTCACCCTGAAACCGACAGCTGTGCTGAACGGCATCCCGCTTGGACAGGTAATGGCGAGGCCGTCCGCCCGCTGCCGCCACTCGAGCGTGGCGCCGCTTCCCATCAGCCTCACGTCGCGGATCGGCGCTGACAGCAGGCCGGCGTCGGTGCCGAGCGCGACGATCTTCAGCTCGGCGCCCGGTGCCGGCACCGTCATGCAGAACGCGTAGAGCGCGCCGTCCCTGCCGACCGTGAAGCGGAAGTCGCGTGGCCCGAAGCGGAAGTCGGCATGCCGTCGTCCCAGCTTGCCGTTCGGTGCCACCCTGAGCTTTCCGTCGACGATGTCTCCCTCGCCGAGCCGCACCCAGGCCTTGCTGCCGTAGATCCCGTCGCCGTTGATGCGCAGCCACGCGCCGATCTCCTGGAGCATCCGCTGGCTCCCGGCATCGAGCGAGCCGTCGGGTTGCTGCGACACGCAGATCGCCGTCGCGCCGTCGCGTGCGGCATTCTCCAGCAGATAGCGGATCACTGCGCCCGAGTCGTACACGAAGCCCGGGCTGTAGAACCAGTCCCCCACGGCCGTCTCGCCGATCCACGGCTGGTCCGTCTTGATCCCGGCGGGCATGCTGCCCTCCTGCGTGTTGACGACGCCGCGCCGCGTCGGGCTGAACTTCACCACGCTGAATGTGTCCACCGCGCCACGCCGCGCGAGCGTGCGATTGTAGTAGTGCGCGGCGATGCGCTGCATCGCGTCGGACTTCATGCCGGTGCCGCTCTTCAACCCCGTGAACGGCTGCGTCGAATTGCCGTCGGTGTAGATGAAGTCCGGATCGTAGTGCTCGATGACGTCCATCATCCGGTACGCCCACCACGTCGCGTACCACTTTGCGTAAGCCTGGTGATCCGCGAAGATCCCTTTCAGCGGCGCGAACTCGACGTCGAGCCCCTGATACTCGCGGAGATCGATCGTGTAGAGCATCCGCGGATCGTACCCCTCCCACCACTTGCCCTTTCCGTCGGCGAGCGTGAGTCGGCCGTCGTATGGAACGCCCGCCTTCGGGCCGGTCGTGTCGCTGCCGAACGCGGTCTGATACCACCACCACGTGTACTCGTGGTGGAAAGCGACGCCGTAGCGCAATCCGCTCGCGCGCGCGGCGGCCGTCCACTCGCGCAGCAGATCGCGCCGCGGACCGAGGTTCACCGAGTTCCAGCGCTGGTACCGCGAGTTCCAGTTGTCGAAGTTGTCGTGATGCACGCCCTGGATGAACAGGAACCGCGCGCCGGCGTCGCGGTAGAGACGCACCTGCGTCGCCGGATCGAGCTTGTCGGGATTCCAGCCGTGGAGCACGTCCTTGTAGCCCACCTCCGACGGATGACCGTAGTTGCGCAGATGGTTCTCGTAGTACGGCCGGTATTTTCCCTCCTGCAGATACAGGCGCTTCGCGTACCAGTCCCCCGATCGGCCGGCGGACTGCGCGCCGAAGTGCACCCAGATCCCGAACTTCGCCTCGCGCAGCCACGCGGGCATGCCGGGATGATGCTCCGCGATCGACTCCCACGTCGGCGCGAACGGACCGGGCGCGATCGGGAAATCCATCTGCGTGACGGGGAACGCGTCGGGATCGCCCATCGGGACGGAGCCAAGTGCCCGCCGTGCAGGAGTCGCCGGCATCGGCGGAAGCTCGGGCAGCGGCCACGGCGCTACGCTGCCGCGATGCACGACGCCTGCGCGCGGCGCTGCGCACCCCGCAGCAGCGGCGAGGCTGCCGGCGGCTACCGCTTTCAGGAACTCGCGTCTATCGGGCATGTCGGAAGATGCCTTCGCGGCGCCCCTGCATCCACAGCCTGCTCGTTACGGCGCGATCCGACGCGCCACGTCCAACCATGGGCTCGTGGCCCAGTCGCTACGGGGCTGCGCAGCGGCGCGGGCGAACATCCAGCCCCGAACGCGGGCGCGGCTCAGACCGAGTCGGTCGGCGAACGAATCGATCGTGGCCTCCGGCGCTGCGCGCATCCTGTCGAGGCAGTTGAACAGGTGCTGCGTGGCGTCGAACGCGGGATCGCCCACGAACGGCTTCGGATCGATGGCGAGCCATGGCGCCCGCTCGGCGCGGAGCACGTTGCCCGCGTGCAGGTCGGTGAAGAGCACAACGTCCTCCGGCGACGTCTTCGACAGCTCCTCGAGCACGTCGAGTCCTGTCTGCACGAGCGCACCCTCCGGCCACATGTCGGCCGCGGCGCGCGTCTCCCCGGCCCAGAGCGCGATCATCTCGGACAGCGGACGGAAGGCGAACGCACCACGGTGTCCGCCGGCTGGTGACTGCCAGCACCGCGACAGCACACCGGCGAGCACGACGTCCTGCTCGGCCTCCGGGAGCGTTCGGAGGGGTGTGCCCGGCACGCACCGCTCCAGGAGCAACGCATGCAGCGATTCGTCGGCATCGAGCAGACGCACCGTCGGCGCGCCGTCCCAGTAGCGCAGTCCGGCGATCTCGTGGTCGCCTTCCATGTGTGGAAGGGAGAGCTTGAGAACCGCATCCGTGCCACCACGCAATCGCACTGGAGCAACCCACGCGCACGTGCCTTCCGTATCCGCGAAAGGCGGTTCGACCACGAGGGACCAGCGGCGGGTCAGATCGGTCAGCGTTGCAGGCAGGCCCTCGAGCCAGGCCATGCGCGCGGGGTTCGCTCGACAGCTCTCCGCGAGACCGGGTGGAATGTCGAGCGCCACGTCAGGGCACGTGCTCCGACAGCAGCTCTCGCACGCGACGTGTGAGCACCGCGTGCTCGCCGTCCGCGTACACGGGCCGCGAGACCGTGCGTGGATCGATCGGCCCATTCTCGAACGGATCACCGACGTAGCGCGGGAATACGTGCACGTGCAGGTGCGGGACGGTGTTGCCGTGGATCTCGTAGTTGAGCTTCACGGCTGCGGTTGCGCCGGCGATCGCCGCCGATACGCGGCGCAGGTCGCGCATCAGCGCGGCCCCTTCCGCGTCCGTGAGGTCGTGCAGCTCGATCACGTGCCGGCGCGTCGGGAGCCAGGCGTACCCTCGCATCGGGCCGTTCTCGGGCATCATCACCCGGGTGAGCTCGAGCTCCGCCACGGCGACTTCTCCATCGATGCTGCGACAGATGGGACAGTCATCGCCGCGCAGCCACGCGTGCCATCTCTCCGGATCCCGCCAAGTGCTCATACCGAAACCTGTTGGTGTCGAACGACGTTCTCGCGCTCGTGTGCAAGCTAACGTCTTACCGAGTCACTTCGCGTTGGACCGTTCACGGAGGCTCGTGTCGGCCATTTCGCGCCGCGGTTTCACGCGGAGGCGCGGAGCGGTGCGCCGAGGTCGGCCTTCGCCACGGCCCGCGGAGGCGCGGAGGCGCGGCGCACCGATCTCTCCGCCGCACCTGAAGATTTTGAAGTCGTGGATGGAGTGGGAGGAGGTGCAGATCCCTCGCTACGCTCGGGATGACACAGGGGCTGTCATCCCGAGCGAGCATAGCGAGTCGAGGGATCTGCACCCTGATGTCATCCCGAGCGAGCGTAGCGAGTCGAGGGATCTGCACTCTGATGTCATCCCGAGCGAGCGTAGCGAGTCGAGGGATCTGCACCCCGCCGCAAAGCACGCCGATCAGAACAGCGCTACCTGCTCGCTCGGCACGGGTGGCGGCGTGTAGCCGAAATGCCGATACGCCATCGGCGTCGCCACGCGCCCGCGCGGCGTGCGCTGCAGGAATCCCTGCTGCACGAGGAAGGGCTCGTACACCTCCTCGAGCGTGCTCGCGTCCTCGCCGATCGCCGCCGAGATCGTCGATACGCCGACGGGACCGCCCTCGAACTTCTCGATGATCACCTTGAGGATGCGCGCGTCCATGTCGTCGAGGCCGAACTGGTCGACGTCGAGCATTGCGAGACCTGCGCGAGCGACGTCTTCGGTGATCACACCGTTGGCGCGCACCTGGGCGTAATCGCGCACGCGGCGGAGAAGACGATTGGCGACGCGCGGCGTGCCGCGCGAGCGCCGGGCGATCTCGCGTGCGCCGGCGGACTCGATCTCGACCTTCAGCACCTCGCCCGTGCGCCGCACGATCAGCTCGAGATCCTCGGGCGCGTAGTAGTTGAGCCGCTGCTCGATGCCGAACCGCGCGCGCATGGGCGGAGTGAGCATGCCGAGGCGGGTAGTGGCGCCGATCAGGGTGAACTTCTCGATCGGCATGGTGATCGTCTGCGCCTTCGGTCCCTCGCTCAGTCGGATGTCGATCCGGTAGTCCTCCATCGCGGGGTAGAGGAACTCCTCGATCACCGGCCGGAGTCGATGAATCTCGTCGATGAACAGGATGTCGCCCGCGCGCAGGTTGGTGAGCGTGCCGACGAGATCACCAGGCTTCTCGAGCGCGGGTCCCGAGGTCGTGCGGATGTTGACCCGCAGCTCGCGCGCGATGAGCTCGGCGAGCGTCGTCTTGCCCAGCCCTGGCGGCCCGTAGAAGATCGCGTGGTCGAGCGGCTCGCTCCGCGCCAGCGCCGCGTCGATGGCGAGCTGGAGGTTCTCCTTGACCTTGTGCTGCCCGATGAACTCCTCGAGGCGCTGCGGCCTGAGCGACAGCTCGACGACGCTCTCGTCGGAGAGAACTTCGGGCGTGGTGATCTCGGGGCGGGACATTGGCGGAGACTCCGTGCGTGATCGGAAATCGTGCCACCGAATATATGCCGAAAACAAGCCGCGTGGGGAGTGGTGGGTGGTGAGTCTTGGGTGACGGCGTTGGCAGTCACCCACCACTCACTACTCACAACCCACTACCGCACTTCCGCCCTCACCGTCACCAACCGATCCGCCGCTCGCTTCAGCGTCTCGTATTTCTTGCAGAAGGCGAAGCGGATCAACGATTTACCGAGGTCACGGTCGGAGTAGAAGCTCGAGCCGGGCACGGTCGCCACCCCGATCTCCTGGCACATCCACTTCGCGAACGATACGTCGTCCATGTCGCTGAGGCCGGAGAAATCGGCGAGCACGTAATACGCGCCCTCGGGCTGCGTGAAGGTGAATCCTGCCTCGCTCAACGCATCGCACAGCAACGTGCGACGGCCGCGATAGTCGAGCGCGAGATGGTTGAAGTAGTCGGCGTCGAAGTGCATCCCGACCGCGCCGGCGGCCTGCAGCGGAGCAGGGGCACCAACGGTGAGGAAGTCGTGCACCTTCCGAATCGCCGCCGTCTGCGTGGCGGGCGCCACGATGTAGCCCAGCCGCCAACCCGTGCAGCTGAACGTCTTCGAGAGTCCGGAGATCGTGATCGTCCGGTCGCGCATGTCCGGCCACATGGCCATGACGTGATGCTCACCCGCGTACCGGATGTGCTCGTAGATCTCGTCCGTGATCACCCAGACGTCGTGCTTGATGCACAGCTCCGCGATGGCCGTCATCTCGGCGCGGGTCATCACGCGGCCGGTCGGATTGTGCGGGGTGTTGAGGACGAGCGCCTTCGTGCGCTTCGTGAATGCCTTCTTGAGGCGGTCGAGATCGATCGTCCAGTGCGGCCGCTCGAGGGGCACGAAGCTGGGGATCGCCCCCGCGAGGATCGCGTCGGGGCCGTAGTTCTCGTAGAAGGGCTCGAAGATGATCACCTCGTCGCCCGGATCGAGCAGCGCGAGGAACACGGCGGCCATCGCCTCCGTCGCCCCGCAGGTGACCGTGACCTCACGGTCGTGGTCGACCTCCATTCCGTACCATCGCCTGTACTTCTCGGCGATCGCGATGCGCAGCGCCGAGCTGCCCCAGGTGACGGCGTACTGGTTGATGTTCCCGTGGATCGCCGCGCAGGCCGCGTCCTTCATCGGCTCGGGCATCGGGAAATCCGGGAATCCCTGCGCCAGGTTCACCGCCTCGTGCTGATTGGCGATGCGGGTCATCTCGCGGATGACCGATTCGGTGAACGTCGCGGTGCGGCGGGCAGCGAGCATGCGGGTCGACGCTGGAACTGGACGAGGAACGTGACGGCCGTGCGCAAGCTGTGCGATGGCGACGCCAA
>DATEOG010000322.1:0-7424 GCA_035274345.1 Gemmatimonadaceae bacterium | reverse complement strand
TATACCCGGTCCCCGTGCGCGTATCCTTTATCTCGAGAGCCTGGCCCGTCGTCGGAGCCGGGGCGGTCGCGGTCGCCACGTTCGATTCGGTCTTGCTCATGTAACGTCTCCCTGGAGATGCGCTGCCGGTCGGAGAGCGCGCGCTCGTCCGCGCCGGAAATGTATCGGCGTGCCGCGAATTCCGGCATTCCCGACGAGTGTGCTCGAGCGTTCGCTACCTTAGAGTTCCAGCGCAGTGCCCGCGCCACCGTGCGGGATCTCCTGACGACCGCCTGCACTACAGACCTATCGCCATCCCTCCCCCTCCCGTCTCTCCCACCCAGCTCGCCATCGGCGCCGCGGCTGCCCTTGTGGCCGGGTTCGTCAATGCGATCGCCGGTGGGGGCACGCTGCTCACCTTCCCCGCGCTCGTCGCCGCCGGACTATCCCCGCTGAACGCGAACGCGACGAGTACCGTCGCGCTTCTGCCTGGCGCGTTGAGCAGCATGTGGGGCTACCGCGACGAGCTGACCGGCGCTCGCCGCTGGGCAGCCCTGTTCGCCGTCCCGAGTCTCGTCGGCGGCGCACTCGGCGCGCTCCTGCTGCTGCGAACGCCGAGCGACGCGTTCGACCGCATCGTCCCGTGGCTCGTGCTCGGGGCGACGGCGCTGTTCCTCGCGCAGCGTCCGATCCTGCGGTTCGTGCGTGGCGCGCGCCCACACCCTGGCGACGACCTGCTCTCGTCGCGCCCACCATCGCTGGGTCTCCTCGCCGGCCAGTTCGTCGTCGGGATCTACGGGGGCTACTTCGGCGCGGGGATCGGCATCCTGATGCTCGCGGCACTCGGGCTCATGGGATTCACCAACATCCACCGCATGAACGGGCTGAAGAACTGGGGCGGCTTCTGCATGAACCTCGTGGCCGCACTCAGCTTCGCCGTCAGCGGCATCGTGCGCTGGCCAGTGGCGCTCGGCATGGCGCTCGGCTCGGTGGCGGGCGGATACGTGGGCGCGCGCGTCGCACTGCGTGTGCCGCAGGAAGCGGTGCGCGGCGCGGTGGCGGCGGTCGGCGTGCTGAGTGGCGTGTGGCTGCTGCTGAGACTCTGACCGCCGGCTAGCCCGCCTTCACTCCCGCCAGCCGGCAGATGATCTCCCACTCCTTCTCCGACACGGGCTGCACGCTCAAGCGACTGCCCTTCTGGAGCAGCACCATCTTCTCCAGACCCTTCACGCCGCGCAACTCGGTCAGCGTGATCGGCCTGGGAAGCGGCTCGCGCGCGCGCAGGTCGACCATCACCCAGGTGGGCGCGTCCGGCTTGCTCTTCGGATCGTAGTGCGAATCCTTCCGGTCGAACGCCGTGTGATCGGGATAGCTCTCGCGCACGACCTCCGCGATGCCGACGATCGCCGCGGGATCGGTGCTCGAGTGATAGAAGAACACCAGGTCGCCGAGCTTCATGTCGTCGCGCATGGTGTTGCGCGCCTGGAAGTTTCGCACCCCGTCCCAGTGGGTCGTGCGGTTCGGCCTCGCGAGGAGATCGTCGAACGAGAAGGAGTCGGGCTCCGACTTGACCAGCCAGTAGCGGCGTGCGCGTGTCGCGGGAGTCATCGGTGTGTTTTGTGGGACGTGCGGAAATAATGTAGTGGTGAAAGCGCCCTTGAAGCAGCAGTGTCCGTCCGGCAGCTTTGGCCCATGCCCACGTTGATCGGCGCCGTCGCCACGATCACCGCGTTCCTGCGGATCGCATTTCTCGCGGGCGGCGTCGTGCTCGCGGCCGTGGCGGCCGCCGACTGGGCGGTTCGCACTCGGCGGCTCAATCCATTCGGAAGCGTCGCTCGCTTCCTGAGAGCGCGCGTGGATCCGCAGCTCACGGGGATCGAGCGGCAGGTGCTGCGCGCCGGTGGTCGCCCGACGGCGACACCGCTCTGGGCGCTGATGGCCTACGTCCTCGGTGCGATGCTCGTGCTCGCGGGGCTGGATGTCCTCGCGTCGCTGCTGGGACAGGCCGCGATGGCGACGACGGGTGGCGGCGGCGTGTTTCTCCTCGTCGCCGTGCGCTGGACGTTCGGGTTCCTCACCTTCGCCCTGCTCGTCCGCGTCATCTCGTCATGGGTGCCGAGCCTGGGCGCGAGTCGCTGGCTGCGCTGGTCGTATGGTGCGACCGAGTGGATGCTGCGTCCGCTTCGCGGACTCATTCCGTCGTTCAGTGTGATCGACATCACGCCGATCGTGGCATACTTCGCGCTTCAGCTTCTCCAATATCTCGTCGAGACTATATTGCTCGCCGCATTGCGCGGATGACGCGTGGATCGGCTGCGAGTGGACGTGAGGGGGACGGTGGTGCGCGTTTCGGTGCGCGTACAGCCGCGCGCGTCTCGAAGCGAGATCATCGGGCAGCACGGCGCGGCCCTGAAAGTGCGGCTGCAGGCGCCGCCCGTCGACGGGGCCGCGAACGAGGCGCTCGTGCATCTGCTCGCCGATTCGCTGGGTGTATCGCGGCGATCGGTACGCGTGGTGGCCGGCGCGGCGTCGCGCACGAAGACGGTCGAGGTGGATGGCACGACGGAGGCTGCGGTGCGCGCGTTGGCGGCGCCGCGCGGAACGTGACGAGACGAGGCAACGACTGATGACGCATGTGCTCCTGGTCGGTGGAGATGTCGCCCTGCTCGAAGGACTCGCCCAGTCGCTCGCGGCGCAGGGGCACGCCCCCGCGGTCGCGACGAGCCTTCTTGATGCGCGAGAGCTCGCGCTGAGCGAGCCACCTCTCGTGCTCGTCGTCAATCGCGCACTGGCGAGCAGCGCCGGTGCCGACCTGCTGGCCATCCCGCTCGCGGCGGGAGGCGCACGGCTGCTCTATCGTGCTGCCACGGTTCCGCTCGCGCCGCTCCTGCCGGCGCTGCAACGCTCCGTGCTGGCCGATCTCACGCTGCCACTCGAGCGGCATCGTCTGGCAGCTCTCGTGCACTCGCTGGGCGAGCGGGCTCGGGCCACGGGCCGCGACGTTCGCACGACGTCGCCGCCGAACGCCGCGCAGGGCAGTCGCGGCGAGCTGCGCTAGCGGCGCGGCGCCTCGAGTACCTCGCGCACCTTCTCCACGAGACTGTCAGCGCTGAAGGGTTTGGCGAGGAAGGGAGTCGACGAATCGAGCAAGCCGCCGCGCGCGGCCTCATCGGCGTGACCCGACATGTACAGTACGGGGAGACCCGGCACGATCTCGCGGACCGCGCCGGCGAGCTCGGGACCGAGCATGCCCGGCATCATGACGTCGGTGATCAGCAGGCCGATGGACGGCGTGGCGCGCGCCAGCTCGACGGCCCGGGCGCCGTCGGCGGCCTCGATGACGCGATAGCCGTGGAGCTCGAGCGCGCGCCGCGCGACCCGTCGCACGCCATCCTCGTCCTCGACGAGGAGCACGAGATCACCGTGACGCAAAGGGTGCGCGTCGTCGTCCGACGCGGTCGTGTTGGCGGAGGCCCGCGGAAGGTAGACGCTGAACGTTGAGCCTTCCCCGGGCGCGCTCTGCACCCACACGTAACCGCCGCTCTGCTTCGCGATCCCATACACCGTGGCGAGGCCGAGTCCCGTTCCCTGCCCGACCGCCTTGGTCGAGAAGAACGGATCGAAGATTCGCGCCTGGGTCGCCGCGTCCATCCCCACGCCGTTGTCCCGGACGTCGAGACGCACGTATTCGCCGGGCGCCGGCGCGACGCGCCACCGTCTGAACTCGTCGCACAGCACGACGCTGCTGGTCGCGATGGTGATCTTCCCGTCGGGGCGGCCGGCGATCGCGTCGCGCGCGTTGACGGCGAGGTTGAGGACGATCTGCTCCAGCTGCCCAGGGTCGGCGTGCACGAGGCCGAGCGACGGATCGAGCCGGAGCTCCAGCTCGCCGCCTTCGCTCACGAGCAGCCCGAGCATCCGCTCGAGATCGCGCACGCGCGCGTTGATGTCGATGCGCTCGGGGCGTCGCAGCTGCCGGCGGCTGAACGCGAGCAGCTGGTTCGTGAGGCCCGCGGCGCGATCCGATGCCTTCACGATCTCGGCCACGAACTCGTGCGATTCGTCGCTCGGCGCGATCGTCATCTGCAGCAGTGAGGCGAAGCCCTTGATCGCCGTGAGCAGATTGTTGAAGTCGTGCGCGACGCCACCCGCCAGCCGTCCCACCGCTTCCATCTTCTGTGCCGCGCGCAGGTGAGCCTCGAGCCGCCGCTGCTCGGAGACGTCGCGCCAGTAGACCGCCATCACGTCGCCGAGCAGCATCGCGTCGAGCTCGTACCAGCGAGCGTTCGCGGTCTCATGGTGCTCGAAGTGGACGGGATTCTTCGCGGTGCGGGCGCGACGGAGCTCGTCCGCGGCCGCCGAGTGCTCGAGCGCGGGGAACGACGCCCAGATGGATCGGCCGATCATCTCCGTCGGCACGAGGCCGACGCTGGCCACGGACGCGCGCGCGCGGGCGTTGAGGAAGGTGACGCGCCAGTCCGCATCGAGCAGCACGAGCGCGTCGCGCAGCCCTTCCGCGAGCGCCAGCTCGGAGGAGGGAGGCCCGTCGGGGGCCGGACGGCCGGCAGACGCTCGGGGGGACCGCACACATCGAAGTGTCGACGTCTTGGCCGTCACACTTCAGTCTCGGAGACGGAGTTGCCTCAGCCGAGAAACGCTTGCCCGGGCCCGGGCCGCGTGATATCTATCGTTTGTCAGTCAAACTGTCCCTCGTGGCGATTTCCAGCAAATTGCGGCCACGTTAATCCTCTGCTAAAGCGCGAGCCCTCACGCCGATCGCGTTTGGGCTCATTTTGTTGGCGCCATCAATGACCGAATCCTCGACGCACGCCGTCTCTCATCCGTATCTGGACGCCCTCGCCGAGCGCGTCCTGGTCTACGACGGCGCCATGGGGACGAACATCCAGCGCCACAACCCGACCCCCGAGGACTTCGGCGGGAAGGCGCTGGAGGGGTGCAACGACCACCTCGTCCTGACCCGGCCGGACATCATCCAGTCGATCCACGAGTCGTTTCTCGCCGTGGGCTGCGACGTGGTGGAGACGTGCACCTTCCAGAGCACGCCGCACCGCCTGCGCGAGTGGGGACTCGAGGAGAAGACGCGCGAGATCAACGTCCAGGCGGCACGGCTGGCCCGCGCCGCGTGCGACAAGTACGCGACGCCGGACCGGCCGCGTTTCGTCGCCGGCTCGATCGGCCCGACCGGCATGCTCCCATCGAGCAGCGATCCCGCGCTCTCCAACATCACCTTCGACGCGCTCGCCGAGACGTACTACTGGCAGGCGAAGTACCTGATCGAGGGTGGCGTCGACGTGCTGCTCGTCGAGACGGCGCAGGACATCCTCGAGGTGAAGGCGGCGCTGACCGGCTTCGAGCGGCTGTTCACCGAGCTCGGTCGGCGCGTGCCCGTCCAGACCCAGGTCACGCTCGACACGAGCGGCCGCATGCTGCTCGGCACCGACATCGCCAGCTCGCTCACCACGCTCCAGGCGATGCGCGTGGACGTGATCGGCCTCAACTGCTCGACCGGCCCGGAACACATGCGCGAGCCGGTGCGCTACCTGACCGAGCACGGCACCGTACCCATCTCGGTGATCCCGAATGCGGGTCTGCCGCTCAACACGGGAACGGGGGAGGCGATCTATCCGCTCGAGCCGCTCCCGATGGCGGGGATGCTGCGTGAGTTCGTGGAGGAGTTCGGCGTGCGCATCGTCGGCGGCTGCTGCGGTACGTCGCCCGAGCATCTCGAGGCCATCGTGGCTGCGGTTCGCGGGGTGGAGTCTCCGCCGCGGCACGAGCATCGGCGCGAGGCGCTCGTGTCGTCGGCGATGCGCGCCACCACGCTGCGCCAGGAGCCGGCCCCGCTGCTCGTCGGCGAGCGCGTGAACTCGCAGGGCTCGCGCAAGGTGAAGCGCCTGCTGCTCGCCGATGACTACGAGGGGATTCTCGACGTCGCCCGCGAGCAGCAGGAGTCGGGAGCCCACGTGCTCGACGTCTGCGTCGCGCTGACGGAACGCGGCGACGAAGCCGAGCAGATGTCGAAGCTCGTGAAGCTGATCTCGATGAGCGTCGAGACGCCGATCATGGTGGACTCCACCGAGGCACCGGTCATCGAGGCGGCGCTGCAGCACATCCCCGGCCGCGCGATCATCAACTCCATCAACATGGAGAATGGCCGCAAGCGGATCGACTCGGTGGTGCCGATCGCCAAGAAGCACGGCGCGGCGCTCGTCGCGCTCACGATCGACCCGGTGGGGATGGCGAAGACGCGCGAGCGGAAGCTCGAAGTGGCGCGCGCGATCTACGACATCGTCGTCGGAGAGTACGGCCTGTCCGCGGAAGACCTGATCTACGACGCGCTCACGTTCACGCTCGCCACCGGCGATCCGGAGTGGATCGACAGCGCGAAGGAGACGATCGAAGGCATCCGGCTGATCAAGCGCGAGCTGCCCGGCGTCTTCACGATCCTCGGCGTGTCGAACGTCAGCTTCGGGCTGGATCCGGCTGCGCGCTACGTGCTGAACTCGGTGTTCCTGCACCATTGCGTCTCGGCCGGCCTCGACGCCGCCATCGTCAATCCGGCGCACATCACGCCGTACGCCGAGATCAGCGCGGAGCAGCGCGCGCTGGCGGACGACCTCGTGTTCAACCGCCGCCCGGACGCGCTGCAGCGGTTCATCGAAGGTTTTTCAACCAACACCGAGCAGGACACCAGCGCGGCGAAGGAAGACCCGACGGCGGGGATGACGCCCGAGGAGCGCGTGCACTGGATGGTCCTTCATCGGAAGAAGGAGGGCATCGAGGACTCGCTCGACGCGGCCGGCGTGCGCGAGAACCCCGTGCGCGTGCTGAACGACGTGCTGCTGCCCGCGATGAAGGACGTCGGCGACAAGTTCGGCGCGGGTGAGCTGATTCTCCCCTTCGTCCTGCAGAGCGCCGAGGTGATGAAGAAGGCGGTGAAGCATCTCGAGCAGTTCCTCGAGAAGGCAGAAGGGTATACGAAAGGGAAGGTCGTGTTGGCCACCGTGTACGGGGACGTGCACGACATCGGCAAGTCGCTGGTCAACACGATTCTCAGCAACAACGGCTACACCGTGTTCGACCTCGGCAAGCAGGTGCCGGTGAACACGATCATCGAGAAGGCGCAGGAAGTCGGCGCCGACGCGATCGGGCTGTCGGCACTGCTGGTGAGCACGAGCAAGCAGATGCCTCTGTGCGTGCAGGAGCTCGACAAGCGCGGGATCCAGATTCCGGTGCTGATCGGCGGCGCGGCGATCAACCGGCGGTTCGGGCGGCGCGCGCTGTTCGTCGAGCCGGAGCGCGCGTACGAGTCGGGGGTCTTCTACTGCAAGGACGCGTTCGAGGGGCTGGAGACAATGGACGTGCTTCAGGACGCAGATCGTCGCTCGCAGTTCGTCGCCGACGCGCTCGAGGCGGCGCGGAAC
>DATEOG010000321.1:0-10236 GCA_035274345.1 Gemmatimonadaceae bacterium | reverse complement strand
TGCTGAAAATTCAGCTATGCTGATATTTCAACGGTCGGGCGGAATTGTCAAGGGGCAGGTTGGAGGTTAACCGTCCCCCATGCGCCCTTCTGCCACGAAGATGCTGCTCCGCGCGCTGCTGCGCCGGTGTCCGAACTGCGGGTCGCGCGGAATCTTCGCCGGCTATGTCGCGCTGAACGAGAGCTGCCCGAGCTGCGGGCTGCGGCTGCACCGCGGTGAGCACGACTACTTCATCGGCGCGTACCTGCTGAATCTCGTCGCCGTCGAGCTGATGTTCGCCGCGCTTCTCGCCGCGATCTTCGTCGCGACCTATCCCGAGACGCCGTGGGCGTTGCTGCAGTGGGGTGGGCTCGTGCTCATGCTCGCGGGTGCGGTGCTCTGCTATCCGTTCTCGAAGGCGATCTGGCTGGCGGCCGATCTGATCTTCCGCCCGGTGTCACCGGAGGAGCTGGCCTGGCACCGGCGCGACGGGACGCTGGATGACGGCGAGGAGCTCCCCCACCTCTAGTCCGATAGCCCTCGAGGCGCCGTTCGGAGCGGCCCTCTTGCGAGAATTCATAAACATATGTATGCTGGCCGCCGCGCGAAGAGGGCGACGACGGTCTCTCGCGCGGCGCGCCCAGAGTGCGACGACGACCTCTGTGAGCCTGCGCACGGCATCATTGCACAGCAAGCTCTACCATTATTAGATTGCCGCACACTGCCGCGCGGTCCGGCGCGACGGCCAGTGGATGCGAGCCCAGAGCGTTTTTCGTCCACTCGTCCGAGTGGACGCTTTCGTTCCTCCAGAGGATCTCGTCGATGTCACGTACCTCGTTCTCCGGACGGCTCGCGACTGCCCTCGCGGCTGCGTCCGCGCTCGCCGTCGCCGCCTGCTCCGACGTCCCCGTTCAACCTGACGCCGCCGGCCCGGCTCCGATCTCGCCTGCTCTCGCGAAGGCGCCCGCCGAGGATGACGTCGTGGCGGGAGAGGTGATCGTCAAGCTCAAGGACGACGCCGCGCTCGATGCGGTCAGCTCGCGCCACGGCCTTGCCAAGGGTCGTAGCGGCTATGGCAAGTCGTACGAGATCCTCCTCACCGGCCGAGGCAACGAGCGCGCGATGGCTGCCCGTCTCGCCGCCGATCCCGACGTCGAGTACGCAGAGCCGAACTACATCCGCCGCGTCGACGCGATCGACGGACGGCTGTGGGCGTTCCGCAACCCGGGCGGGTTGAACATGTCGTTCTACAATGACCCGAACGGTCGCACCGGGTCGATCGGCGCAAGCTATGCCTCGGTGCTGGACGCCGACGAGGACAACGTCGAAGGCTACGCTGCCGGCGGCTCCGATGTCGTGATCGGCTCCATCGATACGGGCGTGGACCCCAACCATCCGGAGTTCACCGGGCGGCTGATCGCCGGCAAGGACTGGTACAGCAACGACAGCAAGCCGGACGACACGCCGGACGAAGGCCATGGCACCCACACGACGGGCACGATGGCAGGGACCAATGTCGGTGTGGCCGGCGTCGCCGGTGCGGCGTCACACGTGAAGGTGTACGTGCAGCGCGTGTGCGGGCCCAACGGCTGCCCGACGTCGGCGATCGTCAACGCGATCCGTGCGGCGGCCGACTATCCCAACATGGTCGCGATGAATCTCAGCCTCGGCGGTAATTCGGAATCGGCGAGTGAGAAGAGCGCGATCTCGTATGCCGCGTCGAAGGGCGTGCTCGTCATCGCCTCCGCCGGCAACTCCGGCTCGGGCAAGGTCGCGTGCCCCGCGTGCGACCCGAACGCGATCTCCGTCGCTGCGACGACCTGGAAGGACGAACTGGCGGCCTACTCGCAGAAGGGATCCGGACTCGATCTCTCGGCGCCGGGCGGGTACTGCTACTCCAACACGACGGAAGAGGGCTGCATCTTCAGCTCGGTCGTCGCGGGCTATCAGGGCGGTCGCACGTACACGCTCGGCGGCAGCGGTAACTACGCCTACATGATGGGCACGTCGATGGCCGCGCCCCAAGTGACTGGCACAGCCGCGATCGTCGCCTCGAAGGTCGGGCTGCGCGGAGCGGCGTTGCGTTCGCGCCTGGAATCGACGGCCGACGACAAGGGCGCGTCAGGCTACGACACGAAGTTCGGCTGGGGCCGCATCAACAGCTATCGCGCGGTGACGGGCGGGTCGCTGGGGGCGGGACTTTGAGACCCGGGTGGTGATTGGTTGAGTGGTGAGCAATGAGTGGTGAGTAGTGAGTGGTGAGTAATGGGTGACGGCCTCGGGAAGCATCCCGAGGCCGTTCGCTTTCACCCACGACCCACGACCCACCACTCACGACCCACACTCACGACCCACGACCCACCACTCACGACCGGCATTCATCACCGCCCCAACCAATACGCCGCCTTGATCAGAAAGACGTTCTCCGGCCGCGCCGCGAACAGGTTTCGGTAGTCGCGCCGCGCGTCGAAGTCGCCGATGTCGCGGTCGCTCTGATCGCGGCCCTGCGTCCAGACGACGAACAGCGTCGAGCCCGGGCGGTACTCCCACCGCGCGACCACGCTCGAGTGGAAGCTCTTCTCGTTGAAGTCGGCGTCGGGTACCGCCCCTGCGTACGGTCGGAAGCGCGCGTCGTACGACCGGGCGCGCGGCGTCGCGAGCTCGCGGACGTCCGTGAAGCGTCCCGCCGTCACGAACGGCTCGGCGTAGAGCTGCAGCGACAGCGTCGGCCGGATGGTGAAGTCCATGCGCCCCGTGAAGCTCAGCAGATCCTGATACAGCCGCCCGAACAGGTAGTGCGTCGTGTCCGCGCCCACCTCGCCGACGTTGGCGACCCACTGCGTGTTGTCGCGGTTGTACTGGTAGCGCGTGCCGAGCTCCATGCTCAAGCGCGACGAGGGGCGCACGATCACGTACGGCCGAACGCGCCAGAGTAGCGAGCGGCCGCCGTCGGCGGTGGTGTAGATCGCCGCGAACTGTGGGGTGACGCGCCGCTTCGGATCGCCGTTGTAGTTGAAGAGCGCATTCCAGCTCGGCGAGACGCGCAGCGCCGGCCCTCCGCGTGCACACTGGTCGCAGTACACCTGGCCGGCGTTGTCCACCCAGGCGTCGAGGGAGTAGGACGAGCCGTCGGGACGCCATCCGTTCACGTACGCCTCGTACAGCCCGGTGGTCGGGAGACCTTCTGTCGTGAAGTGGCGCTGGGCGTAGAACTCGAGCGACGCGTTGCGCCACGATCCGACCGGTCTCGACGGGACGAACCGGAGCGACGTGTTCAGGTTCTGCTCGTCGCCGCTGCCCAGGAAGCCGAAGTCGTTCGGCTCGTAGCCGGGGGAGATGCGCTGATACGAGATCGAGCCGCGCACGAGGCCGGCGATCTTCTTCGCCACCACGCGCCACGACGTACCCTCGAGCGACGTGCGCGTGGTATCCAGCTCGAGATCGTCGTCGGGGCGCTGGTATTGATGCACCGACGACCGCTGCGTCCGCGTGATCGCGCTCGCCGAGCCGCGCACCGAGCTGGCGGCGAACGAGCCGGTGAGCTCGTAGCGCCCCTGATCGAAGCGATGCCGTCCGTCGACGCCACCTGCATACGCGGCGCGACGCAGGAAGGGCGACTCCGCATCGGTGAGCGCGCGATCCACGAGTGAGGCGATGACTCCGACCGAGCTCTCTCCCTGGCGCAGCTCACGCGTCGAGCGTGCCATCGCGTACGTCGTCCGCGGTTCGATCGTCGTGCCACCGGCCTCGATGCGGTCGGTCATCGCCGCGAGCACGCCGAGCGAGGTGCCGCCGGCCACGCGGCCGGTGAGCTTGCCCGCGCCGAGGATGCGCGATGCACCGGGAATGTCGACGCCGTCGGGAGCGAGGCCGGAGAGCTGCGGCGCGCGCCCGATGCGCCGCGAGTAGAAGAGCATCTCCGGATCGGGGCCGAACTGGAAGATCGACATCCCCTCGAGAAAGAAGGGGCGCCGCTCCTCGAAGCGTGTCTCGAAGGCGGTGAGGTTGAGGATCGCCGGATCCGCCTCGACCTGGCCGAAGTCGGGATTGATCGTGCCGTCGAGCGTGAGGTTGGACGTGAGGCCGTATTTGAGGTCCGCGCCCATCGTCCCCTGCTGCGAGCGTTGGATGCCGTCCGCGCGAGAGGCGCCGACGTTGCGCACGAGCACATAGGGTGCGATCTCGAGGCGCTTCGGTGAGCCGAGTCCGGCGAGCCCGCCGATGTCGCCGAACTGGGACGCGACCCCATTGCGCGACCGGCGCATGAGCGGCCAGCTCGCGCGCTCGTTCCGGCGCGCGAGATCGCGGATGATCATGAAGCCGAAGGTGTGCGACGCGGCCGGTGCGTAGCGGAGCTGGCTGAGCGGGATGCGGAACTCCGCCGTCCAGCCGAGCGAGTCGATGCGCGTGGCGACGTCCCACACGCCATCCCACGAGACGTCCTCGTCGCCGTCGCCGTAGGTATAGTAGTCGCGCTTCACGCCGGCGGGGTTCACGGCGAACTCGTAACCCGTGCGGCGATCGCGATAGGAGTCGATCATCACCTTGATCTGATCCGACGCGGTGCGCACGTCGCGCCGGCTGAGCAGCGCGATGATGCTGTCGGGTCGCGGATCGAACGCGCGCACGAACACGTAGAGGTGCGCGTCGTCGTAGATGACGCGCGCGTCGGTGCGCATCGACGGGTCGCTGTCTTCCACCGGATCGAACTGACGGAAGTCCGTGATCGGCGTGGCAGCGCGCCACGCCGCGTCGTCATCGCGGCCGTCGATCGACGGAGCCGCCGCAGCGCGCGCGGCGCTCGCCGTGGCGCGTGCGTTCGACGTGACGACGACGGCCTGTCCGGCGCTGGGAGTCGCCGTCTGCGCGGCGAGACAGGACACCGGCGCCACGACGAGCAACGTGATGGCGGCGAGCGAGCAGCGAGCTGATGCTAGTTTTTTAGCACTCATGGGCGCATGCTGGGCGATGGTGAACGTCATACGGCTAGTCGGTGAGGAGGATCAGTTTCGGGTGAGCGCCTGGAGCGCGTCGCGCATGTCCGACGAGGCCGGGATCTCCGAAGCGACCTTGAGGTACGCGTCGCGGAGCGCGGTATCGCGCAGCGCCCCCGATCCGGCGAGCGCGATGAGCACGCGCGCGCGATCACCCGACGACGGCACCGTACCCGCCGCCGCGAGCACGGAGCGCGTGATCGACGGCGACTTGGCCGCATACGGCATCGTATTCAGGAGCACGCGCGCGCGGTCGCCGCTCGACGGGACGTTCGCGACGGCCTTGAAATAAGCGTCGCGCAACGTTGCATCGTCGCGCCCGAGATAACGTGGCGCGACCTCGATGAGGAATCGCGACAGATCGCCGCTGCTCGGAATCTTGAGCGCCGTGCGCGCGACGGCGAGCAGCTGCTCGCGGTCGTCGGTCTGCCCGAACGCGAGCAGCACGGTAGTGAGATCGCCGCTGCTCGGCACCGCGCCGATCGCGTCTTCCAGCGTGGACGCCGCCACCTTCGTCCTGTTCTGCTGCGAGGCGGTCTTCGAGAGCACCGCACGCAGATCACCGGAGCTCGGGATGTCGTTGCCCGCCTGCTTGACGAGGCGATCGAGGTCGGCGCCGGAGAGTTGGTTGTCGAGCAATGCGCTATAGTGCGCGCGCTTGGCGCCCGAGCTCCGCAGGTCGGTGATGTGGCGCAGCGCAGCGTCGATACCGCCCTGCGAGCGCCAGTACTTCACCCGTTGCTCCACGTTGATCGACGCTTCGGCGAGGACTCGCGGCAGCAGCGCGGCGAACCACCGGCGGCCCTCGTCGTCGTACGGCCGCTCCGCGCCATTCACGCGGTACCTGGTGGCGCCGTTGCTCGAGACGCTGAGCTCACGGTCGCTGTTGCCGATGCGCTCGCGGAAGTAGGCGCTCCCCGATCCCTCGGGCAGCACCGCGACGATGCGATCCTCGTTGTCGGGCGTGACGATCTTGCCGTTGATCGTCGCCGCGCGGCAGTGGTTGTGATCGAAGTCGAGGTATTTGATCGTCGACTTGCCGGCGTCGTCCTTGTCCGAGTGCATGTGGAAGGAGCTCTGCGAGGAGCCGTACTGGAATCGCTCGCAGCTGTCGTCGTCGATCGACACGGAGTTCGACGACGACGACGAATTCGACGAATTGGACGAGGACGATGAGGGGCGCGGCGGGCTCACCGATGCGGCAGCCGTCGCCGTGGCGGCCGACGTGGAGATGCGGGCGCGCGCCGTGTCCTGCGTGCCGAGCGCGGCGCTGGTCCTGTCGAGCCTCGCTTCGGCCGAAGCGCGCGCGCTATCGAGCGACTGGAGCCGCTGCGACAGCGGGCGATCGCGCACGCCGTCGTCGGCATTGGCGGTGGAGCTGGAGCTCGCCGTCGACGACCGTCGGGGTGAAGGCAGCTCGGACGACTGAGGCGCGGCGGCAGCACGATACGGCTGCAGCGCCGCGAGCGGGACGATGAGGAGGAGAGTGGCGAGCGCGCTCATGAGCGTGCGTCCTCTATGGAGGGGATGGCGGTCGAGCACGGGGTCGAGGATCGAGAGCATCCGCCCCTCGAACTCGCTGCGCCGCGCCATGGCGAGCGCGGCGAACGCGGGCTGCGCCGAGCGATGTGCCGGCGTGCCGAGCGACTGCACCATGTCGAGCAGGTCGGCGGCGTAGCGCGAGGGCTGGGTGCCGTGGAGCAGCACGTAGTCGTCGCACGCGTGCTCACGCTCGAGCTGCATGCGGCGCACGGCGATCCACATCAACGGATTGAACCAGAACAGGGCGAGGGCGACCTGTCCGACGAGCTGCGTGAGCGCATCGAGGCGCTTCACGTGCGCCATCTCGTGCACGAGCACGTAGCGGCGCCGCTCCTCGGGCCACTCGTCGGCGTCGTCGGGAAGCAGCACCACGGGGTACACGATCCCCCAGGTGACCGGAACGCCAAGCCGGTCGCCGCGCATCAGCGTGAGCGGCCGATCGATGCGCAGCGTGCTTGCGAGACGTTGCGCCAGCGAGAGCCAGCCGCCGTCGTCGACGCGGCGGCCCTGGCGCGCAAGCCGCGCCACGAGCACGGTGCCGACGCCGAGCCGGAGCAGCACCGCCGCTACGCCGAGCGTCCAGAGCACGAAGAGAATCGTCGTGCGCGAGACCCTGCGGAGAGGCGGCGTGGCCGTTTCAGCGGTGGGGGCAGACGACGCCGCCTGCGCGGCGCGCGGCGCGGCGAGCGAGTCAGTGGAAGTCACGACCGTTCCGCCGGCTCCCGGGATGGTCGTGACGGGCGACGGACGAAATTCCCTTGGCGGTGGCGACTGCGCTTCATCCGGAGCGAGAGGCACGAGCGCGCTCACCGCGTCCGGCGCGGCGATGCGCCAGCGCGGGCCCCAGACGGCGAGACCGAGCAGCACGAGCTGCGCGGCGATCGCACCCGCCCAGATCGCGTGGCGAAGTGCTGCCGATCGCCGATGCAGCAGCAGGGTGAGCACGAGCGCGGCGAGAAGGACGACGGCGCCGCGCAATGCCGCGTCCAGCAGCGGAGTGACGAGCGCATCGCGCATGGTCAACGCCCCTCCTTCTTGGCGGCATCGATCAGCCTCGACATCCGGTCGAGCTCTCCCTCGCTCATCTTCTCACCCTTGATCGCGAGGAGTGCCGCGACCGCCTGCTCCGCCGAGTTGTCGAAGAAGGTCTTGAGCAGGTGCGAGAGCGCGTGCTGGCGCGCCGCATCTCTGCGCACGACGGGGAGGTAGACGTAGGCGCGTCCCTCCTCCTCGTGCCGGACGTGTCCCTTCTGCTCGAGGATCCGGAGCAGAGCGCGCACAGCGGAATAGCTCGGCGCGTCGGGCAGACCATCCATGACTTCCGCCGCCGTGGCTCGCCCGACGCGGAAGAGCAGGTCCATGATCTGTCGCTCGCGTCGGCTGAGGTCGCGGGTCTCCGTGGAGAGGTCGGTCAGGTCGGTCACGTGGGGCTCCGGTCGAGGTGCTAGGAAATTAGCATGTGCTAGAAAATTAGCAAGAGTCGTCTCCTTCCGTCTGGTTGCAGACCTTGTACGGGGTGCCGCACACGGCTTACCGTAGGTGTCCCGCCCTTCGGTGCGCCTCGACCCGAACACGCGATCCAACGTTGTCCACGACATCCGCCGGGATATCTCCGGCTTTCCATCCCGCCACGGCCAGCGGTGACTCGCTCGCCGCATTCATGGTGCGGGGTGCGGCCGACGCGATCGTCGCGATCGACGTGGACAGCCGCCTTCGGGCGCTCAACCCCGCCGCGGAGCGCTTGTTCGGAGGATCCGCCGCCGCGTTGCTGGGACGGTCGCTGACGGATCTGATGCCCGACGAGATGGGCCGGCGGCATCGCACCGCGATGGAGGGATACCTGGCCGGAACCCGGCGGGTGAGCTGGGAAGCGGCCGACGGCGTCGTGCGGCGATTCGACACGGGAGTGCTCGTCCCCGTGACGATCTCGTTCGCCGATCACGAAGAGGAGGGCGAGCGGCTGTTCGTCGCGGTGCTGCGCGATCGCACGGAGCAGTTGCGGCAGGCGGACGCGCTCCAGGCGGCGCTGGCGGCGCTCGGCGCGAGCGAGCGGAGGACGGCGACGATCCTCGAGTCGTTGTCCATAGGGGTCGTGGTGAGCGACCGCGCCGGAGTCATGACATACACGAATCCTGCGGCGGTCGCCCTCGGGATCGAGACGCCGCGGGACGACAACGGCGATCCCCTTCCGTGCTTCACCGCGTTCACGTGCACGGGCGAGTCGTATCCGGTCGCGTGGCGGCCGCTCGCGCAGGCGCTGGCCGGTAGGACCGGAGTCGCGGACGACATGTTCGTGCCCGGATCCGACGGAGAACTGATCCCGATCGACTGCAGCGCCACGCCGATGCGCAGCGACGACGGCGAGATCGTCGGTGCCGTCGCGGTCGTGCGCGATCTGCGCGCCGAGCGCGCGGCACAAGCCGCGCTGCGAGAGAGCGAGGCGCGCTACCGCGATCTCGTGGAGCACAGTGGCGAGATCCTCACTTCGCATGCGCTCGACGGGAGGCTGCTCTCGGTGAACCCGGCGATGCTGCGCTCCCTTCGCATGCGCACCAGGAGGGAGGTGCCGGCGAACCTCGGCGACCTGGTGCCGCTGCACCACCGCGCCGGATTCCAGGAGTATCTGGCGCGCGTGCAGCGAGAGGGGCACGCCGACGGCCTGGGCTCGGTGCTCGCCTCGGACGGCACGCGACGGGTCTGGCAGTTCCACTCGTCGATCCGGCGCGAAGGCGTGGCTGAGCCAGTCGTGCGCGCGATCGTCACGGACGTCACCGACGCACGCACCCGTGAGCGCCTCCTGGCCGATCAGCAGTCACGGCTCCGGCACGCGCAGAAGATCGAGGCGGTGGGCAAGCTGGCGGGGGGCATCGCGCACGACTTCAACAACATCCTCACGGTGATCGCCGGCCATCTCGCGCTCGCGAACGACGAGACTGGGCGGCTGCCGGCGCAGGCGCGCGCCGACCTGGAGGAAGTGACGCGTGCCGTCGATCGGGCGACGCGCCTCACGCGCCGCTTGCTCGGCTTCAGCCGCAAGCAGCTGCTCGCGCCTCGCATCGTCGACGTCAACGCACTCATCGCGGAGCTCGAGCCGATGCTCGCACGCGTGCTCGACGAGCGGATTGCCTTCGCGGCGCATCCGTCGGCGACGCCGGCGCGCATCAACATCGATCCGAGCGTGCTCGAGAGCGCCCTCGTGAACCTCGCCGTGAATGCGCGCGACGCGATGCCGAACGGCGGTACGCTCACGGTCGACACCAACGTGCGCGGCGACGTGGTCACGATCGCCGTGCGCGACAGCGGCACAGGGATGGCCCCGGAGACGCTGGCTCGCCTCGGCGAGCCGTTCTTCACGACGAAAGGCGCCGGCGTGGGCACCGGACTGGGACTGGCGATGATCTACGGCAGCGTCGAGCAATCAGGCGGATCGATCCAGATCGAAAGCACGCCCGGTACGGGCACGGTCGTGCACCTGCTCTTCCCTCTGGCGTCGGGCGACGTGGACGGCGCTGCGCCGGAACAGTCGCTGTCGTGTGAGGTTCGCGACGATTACGGTGAAAGGCCGAGCGTACGTCCCGTCTCGGTCCTCGTCGTGGAGGACGAGGATCCGCTGCGCCGGCTGCTCGAGCGGTTGCTCGTGCGCGAGGGCTACCAGGTCACACTCGCGCGGCACGGCGCCGACGCGCTGCACATCGCCTCGACGCTGGAGCACCCGATCGAG
>DATEOG010000320.1:0-7541 GCA_035274345.1 Gemmatimonadaceae bacterium | reverse complement strand
CTCCACGACGGGTCCGCGCTCGTCGCCGACTTCGGGATCGCCCTCGCCGTGTCGAACGCCGGCGGCGTGCGCCTGACGCAGACTGGTCTGTCGCTGGGAACGCCGCAGTACATGTCGCCCGAGCAGGCCACCGGAGATCGCGGCATCGACGCGCGCAGCGACGTCTACTCACTCGCGGCCGTGCTGTACGAGATGCTCGCCGGCGAGCCGCCGGTGACGGGCGCGAGCGCACAGTCGATGATCGCGAAGCTGATGACGGAGACGCCCACGCATCTGCGTGTGCTGCGCGCCACGGTATCGCCCGAGCTGGATGCAGCCGTCGCGAAAGCGTTGTCCAAGACGCCGGCCGACAGGTTCACGAGCGCGGGGGAGTTCTCGCGCGCGCTGTCGGTGAAGCACGTCACCGAGGCGGTACCGTCCGCGGCACCCGCGACGCCGCGGCGCAGCCGTGCGCCGATGCTGATCGGGCTCGCCGCTCTCGTAGTCGCGGCGGCGGGGATCGGCGCGTACGCCCTCAAGGGACGCGCACCCGGGCCGGCGACACTCGGCGCAAAGACGCAGCTCACGTCCACCGGCGCGGTGCTGTTCCCTGCGATCTCGCCCGACGGCAAGCAGCTCGCGTTCCTGACGCGGCACTGCGTCGCCGCCGATTGTACATACTCCGCCGTGGTGCAGGACGTCGGTGGCACGACGACGCGCACGATCCTCGAGAGGGCGACGGCCGGCTACGGTCTGGAGTGGAGCCCCGACCGGCGGAACCTCGTCTTCAGCGGGACGGTGAACGGCAGGTCCGGATCGTTCCTGCTGTCGGCGCTCGGAGGCGATGCGCGATTCCTCACCGGTGGCGTTGCGACGTTCTACTCCGGTGGCGACTCGCTGCTGCTCGGACCGTCGATGCGCCCTGATTCCGCCTTCTACGTGCGCGTCGCCGCACTCGACGGCGTGGCGCGCGACAGCATCCGCATTGCCGGACCGGGACGGCGCCTTGCCGCCCTGTCCGTCGTGCCGGGGACGAACTGGATCCTCAGCCTCGTCATCCAGCCGCCGCGCGGGCTGTGGCAGATCGTCGACCGGTCGGGCAAGGTGGCGGACCGCGTCGTCAACGCATGCACGTGCGGCGGGATCGCTGCCACCGACGCCGTGTGGCTCGCGCGCGCGGGCGACGGGCTCGAGGAGTCGGTCGTGCGCATTGCGATCGATCGCAACAGCGGACGCTTCGCGGCGCGCCAGGACACGATGGCGCACGGCGTGTTCACCGCGTTCTCGCTGACCGGCGACGGCGCGTCGATGGTGATGGACGACGGGACGTTCGACCACAGCGTGTGGGCAATGCCCCTCGCCGACGTCATGAAGGCGACGGTCCCGGAGGATCGGCGCATCGCCCACGCCTCGACGGCAGTGTCGGCCACGCTCTCGCCCGACGGCACGACGCTGCTCGTCCGGCGCTCGGTTCCGACGACGGGCGGACGCAGCGAGATTCGATATTCCCTCATGCCGTACGAGGGCGGCGCGGAGACGCCGCTACCAGCCGCGGGCGTAGTGCGCCGCGCCATCTGGTCGGACGCTCAACACGTCGCCGTGTCATCCCCCACCGGGAGTGGGACGCGGCTATCGGAGTTCGACGTGCGCACCGGGGCGCAGCGCAATGCGCTGCAGATCGCCGACTCGCTGCTTGCGGACTTCACGGCGCTGCCGAACGGCTGGGCGTGGATCCCCGTGACCCGCGATCGGGTCGTCGTTTCCGAGGGCGGGCGCCGGCGCGAGTTCAATCCGCCGACATGGTTTGGCGGCGTCGGGTTACTCGCGGCCGATCGGGCACGGCATCGACTGATCTTCGCCGGTATGGGAAAGGCCACCGGAGACTCGGCCGGCGTCGCCATGCTCTCCATCGACAACGGCAAGCAGACGATGCTCGGAACCCACTTCGCCGAGGATATGCGCATCGCGTCCGTCGCGGGGCACGACGCACTGTTCGCCGTTGGCGAGACACAGGACTCGTGGCGCCTCTTCACCCTGGACGGCGGCACGATGACGGAGCTCGGCAAGGTCGGACGCCCGATCTTCGGGCTGAGCGTGTCGTCGGACATGAGCCGCGCGGCGCTCATGGTGCTGGACTATCGCGCCGACGCCTGGCTGAGCAAGGTCGTAGTGCACTGAGCGCGGGTCACCTCGCCCGCGCCGCTCCCTTTGAGAGCTCGATCGTCCGTCCTTCGCGCGCGCTCTTCCGTGCGGCGTCGAGGATCTCCATCACGATCATGTTGTTCGCGAGCGACGAGGGATCGTACTCGCCGGGGACGATCTTCTTCTCGACGAGCGCCTTCAAGTAGGAGAAAGGATCGTCGCCGGGAGCGGAGCGCTCGGGGAGCGAATCGCGCGTCTCGCGCGCTGACTCCGACACGCGCGTGCGCATCACGCTGCGATTGTCGGTCATGACGTAGCCGCGCGTGCCGTAGATCTCGAGGTCCTTGCGGCCGATCGGCCAGTTCCACGAGGCCTGGATGATCGCCTGGGCCTGCGGATACGTCACGACGATCGTCGCCTCGTCGTCCACGCGCGGATAGTCGCGCGGCTGCAGCTGCTGGGTGACCGCGGTGACGGACGTCGGCCGCGCGCCCTGCATGAGATAGGTCATGAGGTTCGCGCCGTAGCAGCCGAAGTCCATCAGCGCTCCGCCACCATTCCGCACGGGATCGTTGAGCCACTCGAGGAACTCGGGATCGACGCCGTTGATCTTTCCCGGCCCGCGATGTCCGTCGCGCACGACGACCTTGCGCAGCGGACCGATGACGTCAGCACGCACGGCGTCGGCCGCAAGATACAACGTCGGATACCACGTCGTCTCGTAGTTCACCATCAGCACGACGTGATGACGATCCGCGAGCGCCTGCATCCTGCGCGCGTGCTCGAGGCTGACGGCGAGCGGTTTCTCCACCATTACGTGGATGCCGCGCGGCGCGGCGGCCTGCACGGTCGCGAGGTGCTCGAGAGTGCTGCCGAACGCGGCGACGGCACTCGGCTTCGTTTTGTCGAGCATCTCCTGCACGGAGGCGAACAGGATCTCGGTGCTGAGGCCGTAGCGCTGCGCGTACCGGCGGGCGAGCTCGCGATTCGGCTCGGCGATACCGACGATGACGACGTCGCCGCGGCTCTTCCGGCCGAGCAGGCCGTGGACGTGCGAGTGCGTGAGGCCGACAACGCCGAGGCGCAGCGGGGCCGGCTCCTGCGCACCGACGCGCGGTGGCAGGGTGAGCATCACGAGCAGGAGCAGCAGGGGTGACGCCCTCATCTACCGTCTCACCGTTTGGTGTGCGCGGGCATGGTAGCTCGGCGTTCGCACGAGGACAACCGGCGTCGGGCGCGCCACGGTCGAACAGATTGACGCGGAGGCCGCGGAGGGGCACGGCGCGAGAGCGCGGAGTCTCGTGGCGCAGTGAGGTTTGGACGCCAACCCCAAAATGCTTTTGGGATTGTGGATGGAGAGGAGCGCGGCGCCGCTACAGAGTGGGCGACCCGGAGAGCCGTGCTCCGCGTTCTCGCTCCTCACTTCCGCGATCTCCGCGTCAATCTGTTACCGTTGCACTTGCGTGTTGAACGATCATTCAACAGATTCGCGCCGTGTCCGACACCCGGGACCGGATCCGATTCGCCGCCATGCGGCTGTTCGCCGAGAAGGGCTACGGCTCGACGAGCGTGGCCGACATTCTCGGCGCGGCGCAGGTCAACGCCGGCAGCCTCTACTATCTGTATCCGGGGAAGCAGGACGTCCTGCTCGACGTCTTGGACACGTATCTCGCGGGCATTCACCCGATGCTGCTCGAGCCGGCGTGGGAGGGGGTGTCCGATCCGATCGAGCGGGTGTTCGCCCTGCTCCGCCGGTACCGCTCGGCGCTCGAGTCCACCGGGTGCACCTACGGCTGCCCGATCGGGAGCATCGCGCTGGAGTTGCACGAGCCCGACCCGCCGGTGCGCGCGCGGCTCGCCGCGAACTTCGACGCGTGGGTCGGTGCGATCGAGCAGTGCTTCGTCGACGCGGGCGACCGGTTGCCCGCCGACACCGACCGGCGCGCACTGGCGGTGTTCGCGCTGACGACGATGGAAGGCGGTGTGATGCTCTCGCGCACCCACCGCACCCTCCTCGATTTCGATACCGCCGTGAACATGCTGCGCACGCACGTGGACATGCTGATGGAGCGGTGAGTTGGTTGGCTGGATCGTTGGTTCGTTGGATGGTTTGCTGGTTGGCGTCACTCACTACCCACTACTCACCACTCAGGCCCCGATGTCATTCCGCGCCCTCACCATCGCCTCACTCGTCGGAACGCTGCTGCAGGTCGTCATGGTCGTCGCGGGGCACTCGAGCCCAGCGATCAAGGGATTGTTCGCGGTCGGCGGAATGGGGCTGTCGCTCATCGCCGGCGTGATCTACGCGCGGCTGGCCGGACGGACCACCAAGGGGAGCGCGGCGCTGGGCGGCCTCGCGGCCGGCGCGATCTGCGCCTTCCTCGGCATCCTCGTGTCGCACCTCCTCGGCGACGTGCCGGCATCGCTGCTCGCGCTGGGCACCATCAGCTCGGCCGTGACCGGGGCAATCGGCGGATTGCTCGGCGCGCTCGGTGCGGGCCGCGCAGTGGCCGTGGCGATCGTCGGATCGTTGGTCGCAACAGTGCCCGCAGCGGCGACGCACGCACAGGCGCCGCCCACGCTCGCGGCGGCGAGCGAAGTCCGTGGCGACACGAGCGTCTCGCTGCGCGATTTCTCGTGGCTGGCCGGCCAGTGGGAGGGAACGGTCTCCTCGCTTCCAGGCTCGGTGGCCGACGTGACCTTCTCGTCGCCAAGGGCCGGGATCATGACGGGGATGATGCGGCTCGTGCTGCGCGACACCGTGCTCGTCGTCGAGCTGATCTCGCTGGTGGAGACGCCACGTGGACTGGAGATGCGCTTCCGGCACTTCTCGTCCGCGCTCGACGCGTACGAGCGAGAGTTCAAGCAGACGATGCGTCTGACGAAGCACGAGCCCGGATCGGACACGTTCGAGAATACCGTGGCGTACGATGCGAAGCTGATGTCGACGCAGCCGAGGCGGTCGACGTTCGTGCGCACGGGAACCGATGCGTACATCGGCCGCTCGGACATCATCGGGGCGGACGGTAAAGCGGCGGAGATCGTGGCGCAGTATCGGCGGCGCGAAGCGCCGCGCTGACTCGGAGAGCTCGCGTCGGAAAACTCGGTCACCGAATCATTAGGCCACTTCATGCAGGTCGCCAAACCTCATGGGCGATCACAGATTCATCGCCGTGACCGATCCCCTCGCGGCGACCCTCCAGCACGCCCTGAAACGTGAAGAGCGTTGCAGCAGAGAGGGGCGGGAGACGATAGGGACCGGGACCGAGAGTCAAGCGCTGGGCGACGCTGTCCGACCTGACGGCGCGCGATGGCTCTCATTTAACCCGCGACAGCTTCATGTCGCCCAGCCACTCGACGAGCCGCGACGGCCATCCCGCTGACGCGCTCCTGTTCGTCGCGCGCACGCCGAAGCCGTGTCCGGCCGCCGCGTACAGGTGCAGCTCCGCTGGCACTCGGGCTTCCTTGTACTTGAGGTACAGCTCGGCCATCCCGCGCGAGATGTCGGGCCGGTCGTTGTAGCCCCCGGCGATGAACACGGGCGGCGACCGCTTCGACACCGTGAGCGCACTGGAGTTTCCAGGATAGATCAACGCCTGAAATGCCGGACGCGACGAGAGTCGGTCGAGCGGATCCGCTGCCGAGCCGTTGCCGTCGTCCCAGCTCATCGCCGCGCGCGCCGCGACCTCGCCGCCGGCGGAGAATCCCATGACGCCGATGCGCGCCGTATCCAGGCCCCACTGTGCGGCGTTGCTGCGCACCAGCCGGATGGCGCGCTGGATGTCGGCGAGCGCGTTGCCCTCGATCGTGTACGTCGACCCTTCCTCGCGCGCCAACCGATACTTGAGGACGAACGCGGCAATGCCGCGCTCGCGCAGGAACTGCGCGACGTTGTAGCCCTCGTGGTCGATCCAGAGCTCACGATGGCCACCGCCCGGAGCGACGATGACCGCGGCGCCCGTGGCCACGTTCCGCTCGGGCAGGTACGGCGTGATCGACGGACGGTGGATGCTCGAGACGACGTGGTCGCCGCCATCGGTGACGCGAACGTTCTCGGGCCCCGACTTGCCCTCCGAGCCGGGCGCAGCGCCCGACCACAGCGGGATCTCCGTTCGCTGTTGTGCGGTGCCCTGTTGCGCGGCGAGCGGTGAGGCGAGCAGCAGGCAGGCGAGCAGTGGTGTTGAAAGGCGCCGAGCAGTCATGACGAGCCCGTGGAGGGAGGAAGCGGTAACTTAGGAGCGTGGCGCACCCGCGCCATCGGCATCGGAGGGGAGGCCTGAATGGTGCAGACGATCGCCACCACGACGCGGCAGAGAAACTGGCGGCTGTTCGCGCTCGGGCTCGGCGTGCGCCTCGTCGGCGTGGCTCTGCTGTGGGCAGGAGACGGGAGCTCGGCGTGGTGGCGCAAGGCGCTCGTCGTCGTGGGCGTGGTGCTCTCGGTCGGCGGCATCGCGGTGCTCAAGTACCTGCTCCTCGCCAAGCCTCTCTCGCGCCTCTCGGTCGGCCGTCGCACGCGGTAGGCGCACAGGTTCGGAGATTTCCTCCGTGCTGATGCCATCACCTTCGTCCATTCACCGATGCGGATGCTCATGATGATCGCCGGCGCGCTGCTCGTGCTCATGGGCGGCGTGTGGATCCTGCAGGGGATCAACGTGCTGCCGGGAAGCTTCATGACGGGCCAGACGAAGTGGGCGGTGTACGGCGCGATCAGCCTCGTGATCGGGATCGTCCTGATCGTCCTGTCGCGGCGCGGGCCGAGCTGACATCGCCTCGTCCGCGACTCTGCGAGCGGGTGCGACACCGCCGGTGACGACCGTGCGCTACTCTCTCCTCGACGCGAACGGTGAGATCGTCTCCAGCGAGACGCCGGGCCTTCTCGGCGGCAATCGCCGGTTGAAGATCTATGGCCGGCTCGATTGCCCGAGCGCGCGTCGCGCGCTGGAGCGCGGATACGCTCGGCGACGCGTGTTCTTCGCCGACGAAGGGACGGCGATCGCTGCGGGGTATCGGCCGTGCGCGCGGTGCATGCCGACCGAGTACCGGCGATGGAAAGTGGCAACGAAGGGGAGTCGCTGAGCGGCGGACGTACGTCAAGGCCCGACGGTCAATATCACTCGCGCCGCCGTGTCGGTGTTGAAGTAGCCGCGAATCCCGTAGCGGCCCGCCCGGAGCAGTTGATTGTCCCAGACGTACCGCCTGGTCTCGCGCGCAGCGAGTGGGAATCGCTCCCCTTCGATCCATGTATAGTCGTATGCGAAGACACGAGCCCGGTAGTCGTCGTAGTCGTCGTAGTCCGCGGCGACACCGAAAGTGTGCGAGAAGCGGTCGCCAGGCGCCTGTGGCGTGAGACGAATCCACACGGGCTCGTCGCGCGGATTGGTGATGGTGACCGTCACCGCGACGGCCCCGCTGTCGACACT
>DATEOG010000319.1:0-6511 GCA_035274345.1 Gemmatimonadaceae bacterium | reverse complement strand
GGATGTTCGTGAGAAATCCCTGCGTGAAGGGGTGCCCTCCGCGCATCGACGCTACAGGTGCAGATCCCTCGACTCGCTGCGCTCGCTCGGGATGACCGTCCGGTGTCATCCCGAGCGCAGTCGAGGGATCTGCACGTCTGTCATCCCGAGCGTTCCGGATCCCCTGCACGCCGATCCACACCAGATACGCCGCGCCCACGAGCTTCACCGTCTCGTACGCGCGCGCCGACGTGGCAAGGATCGCCGACAATCCGAGCGCCGACGCCGTCGCGTGGATCAGACAGCCCGTCAGGATGCCGAGGATCGTCCACCGCGCACCGCGCAGGCCGAGCGCCAGAGCATTGCGCGTCACGAGCGCGGTGTCCGCGCCGGGGATCAGCGTCAGCAGCAGAGCCACCGGGATGAACGCGAGCAGCGAGGCGGTCATGGCCGAGGAAGGGTGCTCGCAGTCGACGGACCGGTGGCCGCGAGCAGGTTGAGGAACAGACGTGCGCCGCCCGGCACGCCGGCAGGCAGCTGACGGAACAGGGAGAGCGTCGTGTAGACGTACGCGCCTTTCCCCACCGGCGCAACGAGCACGGCATTCTGGTTGGGTGGCTCTCCGGGATCGTGCATCTCCATCAGCCGCGCCCAGTGCGGATCGGCCGTCGCCGGCATGTACAGCGAGCGCTCCTGCACCCATCCCGCGAAATCGTTCGCCGTGATGCGGTTCGGGTACGTGAGCAGCCGCGACGACGGATCGAGGATCGTCACGACCGCGTTCTCGTCCGTCACACGCTGCGCGCGCTGCTCGATCGTGATCGGGAAGGGCAGCAGACCGGGCACCTGCATCTCCAGCTGGCCGTACTGCACCACCACGGTGCCACCAGCACGCGCGAACGCGTGCAGGCGCGACGACGACGCTGCCAGCACCGGGCTCGCCGCGAAGGCGCGCGGCCCCACCACGATCGCGCCGAAAGTCGAGAGATCCGCCGTCGCGAAATCACTCGCCGCGATCGTCGTCACCTGCATCCCGAGCTGGCCGAGCAGTGGACCGACGTTGTCGCCCACGCCCTGCAGATAGGCGATCCGCGGATTGCGCGGCAGCGCCGCCGGCACCGCGACCATGCGCACCGACGCGTACCGGTAGTAGCGCAGGGGTCGGATGTGGCCGTACTCGAGAGCGCTCCAGCCGATGCCGTAGTTCTCCTCTCCACTCGTCGCGACGGCCTGGATGTTGTGGTCACCGGCCGGCAATATTCCGCGCACCTGAAAGGTCATCGTCGCCTGACCGAACGGCGCGAGCGCCACACGACGCGTCGCGCTGTCCGCGGTGAGTCCCTTCGGTACCGTGATCGACAGGGTGACCGGCTTCGGTACGTCGGTCGCCGACTGCAGATGCACCACGAACGCGCGGTTGATCGGAACTCCCGCGCGCGCGAGCTCCAGCTCTCCGTCGAATCGGACGCTGATCGGCGGTACGCTCGCCACCGGGCGCCGCAGCTCGCCGCGCGCGGGATCGGCGAAGCGGTAGATCACCGGACTGGCGTCGACGACTACCGGCACCCCCGCGATCACCAACGCGGCCTTCGCATGCGTGTCGAACAGTCGCTCCTCGCCGATCGCGAGATAGGTCGCCTCCTCGTCGGTCCTCGGTGGAAGGGTGAACATGTCACCCACACGCGGGCGCGCCATCCACCACGGATAGCTCGAGCGTGGCGACGAGATGGTGATCGAGGCGCGCGAGCTGCTGTCCGGCGCGAGCACCACCGGTTGCCCCGTGGGCGGTGGCCCCACGTCGGTCATCGTCCAGGCGCTCGCGCCGGTGAACCGGATCTCCTGCTTGCCCTGATTGTAGATCGACACCGTGACGGGGAGCGTATCACCCACCGCGACGAGCTCACGCGGGGCCGTCGCTTCGACGAGCACCCCCGCGGCCGCGAGCAGCGCGGTCTGTGCACGGCGCTCCGCCGTCTCGATCGAGATCGCGAGGTCGCCGTCGGCGCCGGTACATCCGGCGGCCAGTCCGTTCCGGGAGCACGGCAGCTCGGCGCGCACCGTGGCGAGCAGCCGAAGCAGACGCGCCAGCGGTTCCACCATCGGCGCGGGTGCAATGAGGCTCTCCACTCGTCGCACCGCGGCCACGGCGTCCGGAAGCGAATCCAGCGCCGCACGTGCCGGGGGACGCAGTGTCGCTCCGGTGAACCGTCCCCACGCCGCGCCCAGCGTCTCGAACATCGACGTCTCGCGCACGATCGGCGGCGACACGTGCGAGGCTTCGAGCTTCACGTAGTCGAGCGACGTGCCGCGCCGCTGCAGCGCACCGAATCCCTGCGACAGATGCTGCGACCGGCTCACCGACGCGATCTCGGCGAACGTCATCCCGCGGAAGGGACTCAGCTCTCCCACGTTCATCGAGAGCGTCGCGTCGGACGGGTTGAACCGCTGCGCGCGGTAGAACTTCGCCGGCACCCACGCGCCGAGGCCGAGCGTCGCGCTGCGCGGAAAGCGAACGGTGTCCGCCGCGGCGTCGAATACTTCCCGGGCAAGAAGCCCGGACACCTGATGGTGCCCGTGGCCGTCCCTCGGCGTGCCGCTGAACACGGCCACGATGATCTGCGGCCGGAACGCACGCACCACGGTCACCACGTCGCGCAGGATCGAGTCCTTCACCCAGTGCGTGTACGTCTCCTCCGCCGTCTTGGAGAATCCGAAGTCGTACGCCCGTGTGAAGAACTGTCGACCGCCATCGACGCGCCGCGCCGCGAGCAGCTCCTCGGTGCGGATCATTCCGAGCAGCGAGCCCAGCTCGTTGCCGATCAGGTTCTGCCCGCCGTCGCCGCGTGTGAGCGAGAGATACGCCGTCTCCACCTGGCGCCCGCGAGCCAGCCAGGTGAGAAGCTGCGTGTCCTCGTCGTCGGGGTGCGCGCCGATCAACAGCACTCGGCCCGTCACGTCCAGCCCCGCCACGGCTTCACCCAACGCGACTGCGCCGCGCTCCTGGGCTGAGAGGAGTCGCGGCGCGGCGAGGCATAGAAGGGTCGCGGCCAGAAGCCGCAAGGCTCTCGTCATACCTTCGATGTCTTTCGTTTGGCGCTCGACGGCGCGGGGTTGAGGACCTCGCCCACGATGCGCTTCTGCTCTTCCTCGTGCGCTTTCGAGTAACCCTCGGCGGGGCTCGCGCGTTCCGGGCGCCCGATGTACCGGATCGTCAGCATGTTTCCAGTCGCCACGCGCAGCTGCGGCGAGACGTAGCTCCAGGCGCCCATGTTCTTCGGCTCCTCCTGCGCCCACACCACGTCCTCGAGGTTCGGGTAGCGGTCGACGATCTCCGCCACCGCGTCGCCGGGCCACGGATACAGCTCGTCCACGCGCACGAGGGCAATGTCCGCGCCCGCCTGCCGAGACGCGAGCAGATCGTAGTACATCTTGGCCGTGCAGAGCACCAGCCTGCGCACGTCGTCGCGGCGATCCGCCACCGCCAGATCGTCGATCACCGGCTGGAAGCTGCCCTCGGCCAGGTCCTCGAGGCGCGACGCCGCCGCCGGAAGACGGAGAAGGCTCTTCGGCTGCATCAGCACCAGTGGCTGACGGTCGGTGCGCAGCGCCTGACGGCGGATGATGTGGAAGTACTGTCCCGGCGTCGACGGATACGCCACTACCATGTTCCGCTCGGCGCAGAGCTGGAGGAAGCGTTCGAGCCTCGCGCTCGAGTGCTCGGGGCCACCGCCCTCGTAGCCGTGCGGCAGCAGCAGGACCAAGCCGCTCCGCTGCCCCCACTTGGCGCGGTCGGAAGAGATGAACTGGTCGATGATCGGTTGCGCGACGTTGACGAAGTCACCGTACTGCGCCTCCCACAGCACCAGGTCGCGCGGCGCCGCGGTGGAGAAGCCGTACTCGAAACCCATCACCGCGGTCTCGGAGAGCGGGCTGTTGTAGATCTCGAAGATGCCGCGAGCCTGCGGCAGCGCCGCCAGCGCCGTGTGCGTCGCGCCGGTGTCCACGTCGTGCACTACGGCGTGGCGGTGAGCGAACGTTCCGCGCTCGGCGTCCTGGCCGCTGATGCGGATGTTGATGCCGTCGAGCAGCACCGAGCCGAAGGCCAGCGCCTCGGCGTGTCCCCAGTCGATGGCGCCGTCGTGGAGCGCCTCCCGCCGGCGCTCGAGCGTCTTGGCCAGGCGCGGATGCACCTTGAAGCTCTGGGGCCATTCGAGCAGCCGCGTGTTGATCGATTCCAGAGTATCGGCGCGCACCGCGGTCGCCGGATCGGGCGCCGGTGGCGTCGCCGCGGCCTTCACGCCGTTGGCGTCCGCTTCGGGCGACCCCTTCATCGCGTGGTAGACCGCCGTGACCTTGTCGGCGAATTCCTTGTCGATCGCCGCGACCTGCTCATCGGTCGCGATCCCTTCGGCGACGAGGCGCGCTCCCCAGACCTGGCGCGGCGTCGGGTGCTGCTTCACGAGCTCGTAGAGCTTCGGCTGGGTGAACGCCGGCTCGTCGGTCTCGTTGTGCCCCCAGCGCCGATAGCCCACGACGTCGATCACCACGTCCTGCGCGAACTGGTCGCGGTACTCCACTGCCAGCCGCACCGCGGCGATGCACGCATCCGCGTCGTCGGCGTTCACGTGCAGTACCGGCACGTCGAACCCCTTCGCCGGATCGCTCGCGTAGTGCGTCGAGCGCGCGTCGATCGGGTCGGTCGTGAAGCCGACCTGATTGTTGACGATGATGTGCAGCGTGCCGCCCACGCGATAGCCGCGCAGCCGCGAGAGATTGAACGTCTCGGGCACCACGCCCTCGCCGGGGAACGCCGCGTCGCCGTGGATGCAGATCGGCAGCACGAACCGCTCGTTCCGCCCCTCTTCGGCACCGGGCACACGCTGGTACGCGCGCGCCATACCCGACATCACCGGGTTCACGAGCTCGAGATGGCTGGGGTTCGGTGCGAGCTCCAGCTTTATCGTCGCGCCGCCGACCTTGCGCTCGTTCTCGTAGCCGAGGTGGTACTTCACGTCGCCCGTGCTGCTGTCGGCGCTCGTCTCGCCCTGCCGCCCTTCGAACTCGCCGAACATCTCGACGTAGCTCATCCCCATGACGTGCGTGAGCACGTTGAGTCGGCCGCGGTGCGCCATTCCCATCACGACCTGCCGCGCGCCCCCTTGTGCGGCTCGCACGATCGCCTCGTCGATCATCGGGACCAGCACGTCCGTCCCCTCGATCGAGAATCGCTTGTATCCGAGATACGCGCGCTGGAGGAACCGCTCGAGGCCATCGACCTCGGTGAGCCGGCGCAGCACACTGAGCTTCTCTTCGCTGCTCAGCATCTGCGTGAGCGCGCCTTCCTCCATCGTGCGACGGAACCAGAGCCGCTCCTCCTCGTTGCCGAGGTGCGCGAACTCGAGGCCGATCCTGCCGCAGTACACGCCGCGCAGCGCGCGCACGACGTCCGTCGCCGTTCCCGACTGATAACCGAGCGCGCTCGCCGGGACGTCGGCGAGCTCCGGCTCGGTGATGCCGTAGAACTCCGGTGTCAGCTCCGCGGCGCCGGGCGGCTTGCTGCCGAGCGGATCGAGCTGCACGGCGAGATGGCCGTAGTGGCGGATCGCGTCGATCAGCGCCGCGGCACCCGCGGTCTTGCGGAGGAGTCCCGGGTCGCCGGCGGCTCCAGCGCCCGCGGTGACTCCGGCGAGCGACTCGGCGGTGCGGAAGAATTGACGCCAGGACTCGTCCACCGACGACGGATCACGACGGTAGGCTTCGTACGTCTCGGCGATGTAGGCGTCGTTGAAGACGGTCGTCGTCGGAGGAAAGGTGCTCATTCCTTAAAACTTAGCGGTCCACGCCGGGTGAAGGACAGCCGTTTGGGCGTGAGTTGGTGCTGGTTGAGCGACCCGTGCAGTTCGATGCACCAATCAACCGACCAACGAACCAGCCACCCAACTCACCAACTCACCGCCCCTCGGGACCGTGCCACTCGAGTGGAAGGACAACGCTGAACGTCGACCCGACACCGGGCTCGCTGGCCACTTCGATGTGCCCGCCGAGCATCGTGGCGAGCCGCCGCGAGATGTAGAGTCCCAGTCCGGTGCCGCCATGGCGTCTCGTCAGCCCGGTGTCCACCTGGGCGAAGGGACGGAAGAGCCGCGGCAGCTCGTCGGCAGGGATGCCGATTCCGGTATCCATGACGTCGATGCGCACCGAGGCGCTCGCCTTCGTGAGCCGGATCGTCACGCGTCCCCGGTCGGTGAACTTCACGGCGTTGCCGAGCAGGTTCACCATGATCTGGCGCGCCTTGTCGATGTCGCTCGTCATCCGCACCGCCGTGGACCGGAGCTCGAGTCCCAGCTCGATGCCACGCTGCTCGGCCATCGGTTCGACGGCGGCGAGTGCGGAGCGAACCAGGTCGTCGGCGAGGAACTCGCTCGTGCGTACCGTCTCGCGTCCCTCCTCGAGACTGGTGAAGGCGAGGATCTCCTCGATCATCGCGGAGAGATGTGTCGTTACCGACCGCATGCGCTCCAGGATGTCGAGC
>DATEOG010000318.1:0-11000 GCA_035274345.1 Gemmatimonadaceae bacterium | reverse complement strand
CGACGCCCACCGGTCGCGCGATGTGGGCGCGGAGCCGCACCACGATCCTGGTCGCCTTCATCGCCGCAGGGCTCGGCGCATTCCTGCTCTACTCGCCGGTGCTGCTGCAGGTCCAGAGCTTCTTTACGCAACGTCCCTCGGCCCTGAAGGGAATCTCGACGACGAGCTGGGCGATGCTCGAGACGGTGCGCGTGCTCGCCATGGGGTTTGGCGCGGGCAACGCGACGCTCGGTGCGGTCGTCCTCGCCGCGGGCGGCGCGCTCTTCGCCGTCGGCCTGGTAGCCTATGCGCGGCACAACCTCGTGGCGCTCGCGCTTTTTCTGGCGCCCGTCGCGGTGATCTTCGCGGGGGCCGCCGTGGCGCGGGGCACCTTCTATCCGCGGTTCCTCTTCGCCCTCGCGGGCTTCGCGGTGCTGATCGGTGTGCGCGGCGTCCTCGTGGCCGCCGACTGGGTCGAGCGGCGAGTGCGCGACACCAGTGCTGGAGAAGCGCGATCCGAACGGCTGGGCACGGCGCTCATGGCGTGTGCCATCCTCCTCTCCTGCGCCTCGCTCGCGAAGCTGTATCGACTGCCCAAGCAGGATTTCGTCGGGGCCGAGCAGCACATCGTGTCGCACCGCGCCGCGGGCGAGTCGGTCGCCGTGGCCGGCGACGCCGTCACGGCGTATCGTGCCTACCTCCACCACGACTGGCCACAGGTGAAGACCGCCGCCGAGCTGAATGGGATGCGGTCGAATCACGCGGTCTGGCTCGTCTATACCTTCCCCCGATATCTCGCTCGCTCGGCGCCCGAAGTGATGGCCATCGCGAAGCAGGAATGCCGCGACGCGCCGGAGTTTCGCGGCACCTTGGGTGACGGTGACATCGTAGTCTGCCGACTGGAGCCGCTTCGATGAAGCTCATCATCCAGATCCCCTGCTACAACGAAGCGCCGACGCTCGCCGAGACCATCGACGTGCTACCGCGTGAGCTGCCCGGCATCGACACGATCGAGTATCTGGTGATCGACGACGGCAGCCGCGACGGCACCGCGGATGTCGCGCGGCGCGCCGGCGTGCACCACGTCGTGCACCACGTCGGCAATCAGGGGCTCGCTGCCGCGTACCGGACCGGGCTCGACGCCTGCCTCAAGCTCGGCGCCGACATCATCGTCAACACGGACGCGGACAACCAGTACGTCGCCGACGACATCGGAAAGCTCGTCGAGCCGATCGTGGCGGGACGTGCGTCCCTCGTCGTCGGAGATCGCGGCGTGGGGTCGCTCGCCCACTTCCGCTGGTACAAGCGGCTCCTGCAGCGCCTCGGCAGCTGGGTGATCGCCCGGCTGTCCGGGCTGAGCACTCCCGATGCGACGAGCGGCTTCCGCGCCATGACGCGCGAGACCGCGCTGCGCACCCTCGTGTTGAGCACCTACTCGTACACGCTCGAGACGCTGATCCAGCACGGCTCGCGCCGTGCGGCCGTGGAGTTCGTTCCCATCCGCGTGAATCCCAACACCCGCCCATCGCGGCTGATGAAGGGAATCCCGCAGTACATCCGAAGCTCGGGAGCGGCGATCGTTCGGGCGTACGTGACTTACCGCGCGCTTCGCGTCTTCACGCTCATCGGCTTCGCGCTCATCCTGATCGGCCTCGTCCCCGGTATCCGGTTCCTCTGGCTGTACACGCACGGGCAGCGCACCGGACACATTCAGTCGCTGGTGCTGATGGCGATCCTCGAGATCGTCGGCTTCCAGACGCTGTTGATCGGACTCCTGGCCGACATGATGAGCGCCAACCGAAAGATCATGGAGGAGGCGCTGTATCGCCTCCGTCGGCTCGACGTGCCCAAGGCCGGCGAGGCCGACGACATCGCGGCTGATTCGCTCGTGGGCGCGGGCCGAGAGCGGTAGTGAGCGAGTCCCAGGCGCCCGTCGACAAGGCACGAGCGCGACGCGTCCTGCTGAAGCGGGTGCTGGGGAGCGCGGTGGTACTCGCGCTCCTGCTCCTGTTCGTTCCGAGGCACGAGATCGCCGCGGCGCTCGGGCGCGTGCCTCCTCGGATCTGGGTGGGCGCGCTGGCGATCTACCTGACGCTGCACCTCATCGGCGTGTACAAGTGGCTGCTGCTGATCAATGCTGCCGGTGCGGGTATGACGTTCCGCGGCGCGGCGCGCTGCTACTATTACGGGCTGTTCGGCAATATCTTCCTTCCGTCGATCATCGGCGGCGACGTCGTGCGCGCGGGCCTGGCGATGCGCATGGCCCGCTCTCGCAGCGGTCTCGTGCTCGGCAGCCTGGCCGACCGGTTGATCGACACGGTCGGTTTGGCGGGCGTGGCCGGCATCGGGGCTCTGCTTCTCCCCACGGCGCTCGATCCGCGCAGCCGCGCGATCTTTCTCGGCATCGCCGGCATCTTCGTCGCGCTGGGACTCGCCGGGATGGCGGCGCTCGCCTTCCTCCCCATCGTGCGGCGCCTGCCCTATCGGCGTAAGCGCGCGCTCGTGAAGATCCGCGCGGCCCTCCGCACGCTCTGGCGCCAGCCGGGCCGGATGGTCGCCGCCCTGCTGCTCGGCATGCTTCTCCAGGGACTGCTCGTCATGCTCAACGCCTGGCTGGGTGATGTCGTCGGCATCCACATCTCCCCAGTGGTGTGGCTGTTCGTGTGGCCGCTGGCGAAGATCGCCGCGATCCTGCCCGTGACCCAGGGAGGCATCGGTGTGCGCGAGGGTGCGCTGGTGATCCTCTTCCAGCCCTTCGGCGTGCCGGCTGCCGCGGCGATGGCGACGGGGCTCATCTTCACCTCGGTCGTGATGACCGGGGGCCTGATCGGCGGCGCGGCGGCCTATCTCGCTGGACGCATCGACGGGCTTCCGCTGGGACGATCCACGTCGCTCGGGACGAGCTGATCGACCTCGCGGCGCGCCGTCATCTCGACGCCAGGCGCTCGAACACGAACACGCCTTTCTTGCTCGACGTCACGATGTCGGGACGTCCATCGCCCGTCACGTCGCGGATCACGATCTGCAGCCCGATCCCCGCATCGCCGTCGATGAGCTGCGGCGTCCACGTCGGCCGGCCGCTCGCGTCGCGCCCGGCGCGATACCAGAGCAGCACGGATGGATCGTACTCGCCGGGGTCGTTGCCGTTGTGCGCCAGGAATCGCTTCCCGGTCACGAGATCCATCCTGCCGTCGCCATTAAGGTCGGCGACCGCGAGCGCATGCATCACGGATACGCGATCGTCGATCGTGTGCCGGATCCAGCGCGTGATGCCCGCGTCGCGCGACTGCTCGTGCCACCAGAGTCCGTAGTCGTGCGCCGACGACGAAACGACGTCCTGGTCCCCGTCGCCGTCCGCATCGAAGGCGTACATCTGCGCGGCCGGAGCGCCCAGATCGGCGAGCTGTTCCTCCCACGCGCCATCGGGTCGCGCCGGAGCGCGATACCAGGTGTCGATCGAAAGGACGTCACGATGTCCGTCACCGTCGACGTCGCCGAAGCCGATCCCGTGCGGCATCGCCGGGATACGCTTCAGCATGAGCGTGTCGCTGATGACGTGGCGCGTCCATGTGGTATCGCCCGCCTTGCTGGGCGCCTCCATCCACACCACTTGCCGCGCGCGCCGGTCGACGAAGAGGAGATCGTCCCGTCCGTCGCCGTTCACGTCCTCCATCAACGGCGACTCGCTGGCGACCGCGGGGTGCACTTCGCGCTCCTTCCACGCTCCGCTCCCACCACGCGGGTTCTCGTACCAGTACGCTCCGCGGCTGGGGAAGTCGAACCGTACGACGTCTACCCACCCGTCGCGGTTCACGTCCATCGTGAAGTTGATGAACGAGTCGCTGTACCCGCGGTGGATCGAGAACGACTTCGCCGGCCGTAGATCATGCGCGCGCCAGGTCGGTGCCTCGAACCAGTGCGCGCCGGCGATCAGGTCCACGTCGCCGTCGCGGTCGACGTCGCCGGCGGCGACTCCCTCGGACACGAAGTCGGGGGTGACGACGTGCTTGCGGAATCGCACTGTTCTGGATGGCGACGCGAGCGGTCCCTCCGGGCGCGGTGCGAGCGACCGGATTTCGATGTCGCGGAAACGCACCGTGTCCGCGTCGCTTCCGCCCGCTCGGAGGCAGACGACTCCGCGGCGCGGCACGGCGCCCGTGCGGTCGATGTGGTCGGAGAGCAGCCGACCGTTGACGAACAGCCGGACCTGGCCGCCGTTCGCGTACATCGCATGGTCTACCCACTGCGCCGTGTCGCGGATGCGTCGGAGCGTCGCCGTATCCGCTCGCTCGAGGATACGCCCCCGCGCATCGTATAGCGTTCCCGCCTTCGCGAGTGTGACCATCGCAGCCGGGCCCGAGGCGCGCCTGCCATCGCTCGACTCGCGCGCACGGAGCACCACCTCGGCGGCCGGCTCGCGCCCGCTCGCGCGAGCACGAAGGCGGAGCACGAAGTCGCCGAGTGACTGTGCCGTGCAGAGCGCGTCGGTGGGACGGCCGCCGCGAAGCACCAGTGCGCTATCGTCGATGGCGTACTGCGCCGCGCCGCGCCAGCCGGCCAGCGACCGTCCGTCGAAGATGCGCACCCATCCGTGCGCGGCGTTTTGCTGCGCAATCGCGTCCATCGGGAAACCGGTCACCAGCCACGCGGCCGCGAGCAGAGCGCGCTTGATCAGGCGAGACGCGGTCGAGGGCCCTGTGCCGCGAGAGCGCGCGATCAACGGAGAGTCCCCAAGTAGGCGACCAGATCGTGCAAGTCCCGTTCGGAGATCACTTCCATGAAGTTGCTCGGCATGAGTGTGTACGGGGTGATTCGCCGCTCCGCGATCTGCGACTTCGGCACGCTCACTTCCTTCCCGTCCCGGTCTGCGAACGCGAGACTGACTCCCTGTTCGCGGCGGTAGAGTCCCGTGAACACGTCACCGTTCTTCAGGAGCACGGTCTCGTATCGAAACGCCGGCGCGACGTTGCGGTTCGGCCTCAGTACCTTCGCCAGCAGATCGGCCGGAGCACGGTGGCCGACACCATCCAGCTGCGGACCGACTTGCCCGCCCTGGCCGCGCGCGGAGTGACACGCGGTGCAGTTCGCCGCGAACACGCGCGATCCGCGCTCCGCCGAGGCCACGCGCACATCGAAGCGCCTGGTGATCGCGTCGACGCGGCTCAATCGCGCCGCCTCGAGCGCGGAGTCGGAGCGCGCAAGCTCGGCCACCGCGGTCCGAATCGCATCCGGCTTCCCCGTCACGAGCCGCTCGCGCAGCGTTGCATCGGCCAGCGCCTGCCCCGGAAGCCGGCCGGCGCGGACCGCGTCGACGAGGAGCTGCGCGCCCACCGCGCTGCCGGCCAACGCGTACGTGATGCGCTCTCGCAGTCGTGCGGAGGGCATATCGAGTGCGCGTGCGAGAGGGGGCAGTCCCTCGGGCGCCGCGGCGGCGAGTGCACCGACGAGCTCTTCGCGCATCGGCGCCGGCGCCGCGGGGTCGATGAGCGTCCCACCGACGAGTGCCACATGGCGTTCCCGGTCGATCGCCAGCAGCGCACGCCCCGCCGCCACGCGCGCGGCCGGCTCCGACTTCGTATCGGCGAAGAGTGCGAGCAGATGGGGCTCGGCGGACTGCAGTCTCAGGTCGCCCGCGATGCGCGCCGCCTGCTGCCTGCGCAGCGTCACCTCGTTCGCCTTGAGGCCCGCTCCGTACGCCGAGTCCAGATAGTGGGCAACGAGCGCTTCGCTCCACGCACGCATGGCCGGCGGAGCGCCCTCCCCACGCTCGGCGATTCCAGCTCGCGCCACTTCGTGCAGGTCGATCTGCAGATCGAGATCGCTCGGCACCGCCCGTTGCACCAGACCCGCCAGCGGCTCGGTCTCGGCAGCCGGCGCGTAGCGCGCCACGTGCCGGAGGTAGTGGACCATCTGATCGCGCGGTTCGGACACGCGCTGCAGATGCGCCAGCAGCAGCCGCGCTGCCCCCGCCGTTGAGATCCCGCTCGCCGCGTCGGCGATGGCGCGCGAGTCGCTCTCGCTCCAATCCGTCGCGCGTACACGGTCGAAGATGGCGGGATCGCGCAGATGATCGCGCACGGCGACGCGCACCGTGTACAGCAGGTGCGTATCCTCCGCGGGCACTGCCGCGCGCAGGTCCAGCAGCGGCCGAACCGCGCTCCACGCCGGATGGCGCCCAAGCACTTCGACGGCGATGCGGCGGACGTGCGGGCTCGCGTCGCGAAGCCCCTGCTCGGCGGTCGCGCGATCGCCCTCGGACAGCGAGCGCGCTTCTGCCATGATGCGAAGCGCGTGCACGCGCACGAGCTCATCGTGGTCGTGTGCAGCAGCGCGCAGTCGCTCCGGTGGCAGTGCGCCGAGCCGCGAAAGGATCCACAGTCCGCTGGCCTTCTGCTCGGCCGTCGGCGATCGGCGGTCGATCAGTCGTCGCACGGCGGTGATGACTCCGGGGCCTCCGCGATCCGCCAGCTCGTTCGTCGCCAGCAGGCGGACCTTCACGTTCGCGTGCGCGAGGTCGCCGATGAGCTCCTGCGTGCCCGCGCGCGTCCAGTCGCGCCGAGGTATCCGCGCCGCCGTCCCGCCGTCGCGTCCGGTGTAGACGATCCGCCAGATGCGGCCGCTCCGCCGATCCCGTCGCGGATCGTCGAGCGGGAACTCGTAGTGCCCGATGATCGGATTGTAGAAGTCGGCGATGTACAGCGCGCCGTCGGGTCCCAGCTCGACATCGACCGGACGAAAGTTCGGATCCTCGCTCACGACGAAGTCCGGTTGCTCGACCGCTTCCGGCGAGCTGCCATGCCACCGGAGCGCGTTCCGATTGATCCGGTTCGTGACGACGTTGCCGCCGAAGAAGTTGTCGCGGTACTCCACCGGGAACTGATTCGCCTCGTAGAGCACCACGCCGGCGATCGCCGTCGAGCCGTGCAGATGCTCCATCATCTGCGGCCCCCAGCCGATCCCGCTCGGCAGTCGGCCGAAATGCGGATACTCGGCGCCACGGATCGGCTGGTACACCGGCTTCGTGTGCGAGTCCGACGAATAGAAGTAGCCGAACCGGTCGACGAACATCCCGAACGGGTTGACCCGCCCCCACGTCAGCTGCTCGACACGCGTGCCGTCGTCCCGGAAGCGGAACGTGTTGCCCGAGGTCATGCGGATGCTGTCGCCGTCCGTGCCCGCGACAGTCGAACGGTTGCTGAAGCCGTGGCCCGCGTGGATCCAGCCGTCGTAGCTTCGCAGGAGACTGTTCACCATCCCGTGCGTGTCGTCGAAGTCGAACGGACCGTACAGCACCCGCCGCTCGTCCGCGCGCCCGTCCCCGTCGCGATCGATCATGCGATACAGGTTCGGGATGCTGAAGACGATCGCGCCGTCGCGCATCGGCTCGATCCCGATCGGGATGTTCAGGCTGTCGGCGAACGTCGTGAACCGGTCGGCGCGGCCGTCACCCGACGTATCCTCGAGGATCGAGACGCGGTCGCGCCCTGCACCGCGGGCCGCCGCGATGGGATACTCGCGCGAGTGCGTCACCCACAGACGTCCCCGGGCGTCGAACGCCAGGTTCATCGGCTTGTCGATATCCGGCTCCGAGGCCACGAGCTGGACCTCGAATCCCGCCGGCACGTGGAGCGCCGCGCGCTCGGCCTCGGGACTCCGCCAGCTGGAGTCTGGTGCGGCGCCCGGTGCACGCTGGTCGCGCTCGCTGCGCACCCTTCCCGAGACCAGCGCGATCACGGACAGGGCGGCGAGTGCGTGGAGGAGACGCATGAGCGCTGTGGGCCGGGGACGTGGCACACGTCGCGACGGGCCGCGACGGCCGCGTGGAAGTTGCGCGTCGTGCCCGACGGGTCAAGGCGAAGTCGCGCGGGCTCCTTGCCTGGCGCTCAGGTCGTCAAGGGTCTCGCTGCAGCGCCAACCCTTCGCCGTTGAAGCCGCCGCCGGTGAGCGTTCCCACCATCGACTTTCCCCCCTCGACGGTCGCGATGAAGGTGATCGCCTGCGCCCCATTCGGAGTGAACGTTCCCGCGAACGCTGGCTGGTTGTACGTACCCGAGACCGACAGCGTGCGCGCCGGATTCGTGATGGTGCCGCTCCCCGCCACGATCGCTCCAGACTGTTGCATGGTGACGACGAACGTCTGACCGGTCGATTGCCCGCGCCAGGTGCCGGCCACGGAGTTGTCGACCAGCGGATCGAAGCTGTCGCAAGCGGGAAGCATCGCGAGGGCGGCGACGGCGAAGAGACGGCGCATCTGACCTCTGGAGTGTGAAGCGGGCAGGCATGCGCCCGGATGGCACGAGCCCATGCGAACCAATCTCGTAGAGCGGGGCGTGCCGATGCAACGTTGCACCTATGGCGTTCTGCCCCCGGTGCTAGTGGTGCGAGGCAATCTGGCGACCATGTGAGCGGGCCCCTATGATGGTACAGCCGCTTGCTCGCCCACCTGGACCGGTTGCGATGCCGCCCTCGGAGCGCTCCGATCTTCGGGACCGACTTCAATCGCTCCTTGGCGACGCCTATCGAGTGGAGCGCGAGCTTCCCGGCGGCGGGATGAGCCGGCTGTTCCTCGCGACGGACCTCTTGCTCGGCCGTTCGGTCGTCGTGAAGGTCCTGCCACCCGAGCTCGCGGGCGAAGTCAACGCTGCGCGTTTCCAGCGTGAGATCGCTGTCGCGGCGCACTTCCAGCATCCGCACATCATCCCGATCCTGAGCGCCGGCGCCGACGAGTCGCTGCTCTACTACACGATGCCGTTCGTGCAGGGCGAGTCGCTGCAGCAGCGGATGACGCGCGAGGGCGCTCTTCCGGCGGCGGACGCCTACCGCCTCCTCGCGGAGGTCGCGGATGCGCTGGCATACGCGCACGCCCGCGGGGTCATCCATCGGGACGTCAAGCCGTCCAACATCATGATCGCCGGCGAGCACGCGGTGCTCGTCGACTTCGGCGTCGCTCAGGCGATGGAGGAGGCGATCGCTGCACGGATCACCGGCACGGGCTACTACGTCGGAACGACGCAGTACATGGCGCCCGAGCAGTTCGCCGCGTCGTCCGACGTCGACGGACGCGCCGACGTCTACTCGCTCGGCGTCGTCATCTTCGAGGTGCTCACGGGACGATTCCCCGACGAGGATACCTCCGGTGGCGTCGCACCACAGTCGCGGAAGTATCGGACGCAGCGGACGCTCCGGACACTGGCGGGGATCCGTCCGGAGATCTCGCAGGAGCTGAGCGATCTGGTCGAGAAGGCGCTGGCCCCCGAGCCGGGCGCACGCCTTGCCAGCGCCGCCGCCCTCCGCGACGGCCTCGAAGCCGCGCTCGCGCAGCCGAAGCGGCCCTTCTATCGACGACCGGTCGGCATCGTCGCGCTCGTCGTCGCCGCGGTTGTTGCGGCCGCACTTCTCTGGCGTGGAGGCTCGAGACCCGCCGTCGACGACGATCGCGTCGCCATCGCACCGTTCGACGTGATGCAGGGCGAGAACACACTCTGGCGCGAGGGGTTCGTCGATCTCCTGTCGGCGAATCTGGATGGCGCTGGTCCGCTGCGCACGGTGCCACCGTCCGTCGTGATGCGGAGTTGGGATGGCCGCGCGGACGTCGAGTCGGCCGTCGCATTCGGGAAGCGCACGGGGGCGCGCTTCGTCGTGCTCGGCCACGTGCTCGCGGCCGGCCGCGACTCCGCGCGCGTGACGGCGTGGCTCGTGGACGTCGTGACCCGCCATCGCGCCGAGCCCATCGAGCTGCGCGATGCCACCGCGCGCATGGATCGGATCGCCGACTCGCTCACCTTGGCGCTCCTCCGCGACATCGGAGAGATCCAACCGGTCGGCGCGGTTCGGCGCGCGTCGATGGGCTCCGCCTCGCTTCCGGCGATTCGGGCCTTTCTCACGGGTGAGCAGTACCTCCGCCGCACCGAATGGGATTCGGCGCGCGCCGCGTACGCCAGAGCGATCGCACTCGACAGCGGCTTCGCGCTCGCGCAGTCGCACATCGGGCTGACCTATGGGTGGCTTCGGTTCGGGACCGACTCGCTGGCGCGCGAGCACGCGCTTCGTGCCGCCGCGCACAACGTCGGGCTCGGATCGCGAGACAGCCTGCTCATCGTCGCCGACTCGCTGCGGAGCGTGGCGTACGCATACGGCGGAGATCCGAAGTTTCGCACGCACGTCGCGCGGCTCTTCACCACGCTCCGAAGGGCGACCGGCCGATACGAGCAGGACGCCGAAGCCTGGTATCGACTGGCCGACGCGTACTTCCACTTCGGCATCGGGCCTGGGCTCAGCGTTCCCGAGACGGAGATCCTGCGCACCTTCGATCGCTCGATCTCGCTCGACTCCGCCTTCGCGCCCGCGTACATCCACCCCGTCGAGCTGGGATTCTCGGTCGGCGACTCGGCGCGTGCGCTCCGCTATGCGCGCCGCTATTTCGCCCTGCTGCCGAGCGACGTCAGTGCATCGGGAACGCTGCTGGCGGCGCGATTGATGGCCGGCGAGAGCGACGACAGGCTCGACGCGCGCCAGACCGTCGACACCGCGTCCGCCGACCTGCTCTTTCAGGCATACGCAGCGGCTCGACGAGCTCTCGATCAGCGCGGTGTCGCCCTCGAGCTGCTGCGGGCGATGTCGCACACGCGCCGCGCCGTGTTTCCGCCGCTTGCCGATCCCGCGTTCGCGCGCCACCGCCTCGCTCTCCAACTCGCGTACCGCGGCAAGTTCGGCGAAGCGTTGGAGCTCCCCGAGACGCGCCAGAGCGGTGTGCTGGCCGAGATGGTACTGGCGAGTCCGAGCGTGGAGTCGGAGGGTCGGCGGGTATTTGCCGAGTGGCTCCGGGCCGCCCCACTCGAGCCCGGGTTCGGAACTCCGCTCCTCGCCAGCGCCGGCGCCTGGTGGGCACAGCGGCGTGATACGATGTCGTTGCGCGAGATGGCGCGTCGTGCCGGCATCGCCACGCCGCGAAACACCGCGGACGCGCTGATCGCTTCGTATTCCTCCGCGGTAGCGAGCGCGTACCTCGCCCTTGCTAGAGG
>DATEOG010000317.1:0-4942 GCA_035274345.1 Gemmatimonadaceae bacterium | reverse complement strand
CGACATTTTGCCCTCCGAACCGCGACTTCGGTCGCTCTGTCCGGTGGCTTCGGTCATCGCGCGCCGACGCCTTTCAGGACCGCGTCTCGCGGAATGCGACCGATCGTGCATTTTGCCGCATGGTAGCCCCTCTTTCCGACCCGATATCGGACAGAAAGTGGCGTGTGCGCAACAGCCATCGCGGGTGTGTCCAGAATGACGACAGTGATCGCTCCTCAGCGCGTCGACCAGCGTCAGACGCGGCCGGCGTGGAGGGCCAGGGGCCATTCCACGCGTCGAACCGTCTGGTCCCCTCCCCATGCGACGCGCAGCGTGTCTACCACGCGAGGTACTGGATCGGCGCCGGTCGCGACACGGGCACGGCGCACCGCCGACCAGGTCGAGAGGTAGCCGGCCAGGTGATCGAGGGTCCAGTCGGCCTGCATGGAGAACTCGGGCGCGTCGATGCGATCGAACGGCAGTACCAGCGTGCGATAGCCCTCGTCCACCTGTCGGCGTTCGGGAGGCCAGTACGCCCCCACCGTCTCTCCGTGAAAACGGCGGAGCGCGTCGTCGAGTGTCGGGTCGCGCAGCGTGAGCAAGCCGTAGCTCCAGATCGCCACCACCCCGCGGGCCGCGAGCACGCGACGCGCCTCGGCCCAGAAGGCGGGCTGGTCGAACCAGTGGAGCGCCTGCGCGACCGTGACCAGACTCACCGAGCCTGCCGCCACTGCGCTGCGCTCGGCCGACATCGCCGCGTAGTGCACGCCGGAGTGTCTGGATGCGTGCGTGAGCTGCGCCGCACTCGGATCGGTCGCCACGACCCGAGCGAAGTGATCCGCGAGCGGCACGGCGGCCTGACCGCTTCCCGTGCCGCAGTCCCAGGCGAGACGACGATCCGGCGCCACGGACGCGAGCCACTCGAACAGCGCCTGCGGATAGCCAGGGCGAAATCGGGCGTACCCCGATGCGTCCGCGGAGAAATAATCGGAGAACGCCGACATCGCGGTTCGTGATGATGAACGCGCACGAGATCGCTCGAACGCCGCGATACGGATTGCGTCGACGGCGTTGACCGAGCGTTCCACTCTCTGCAGCTTTGAACGTTCGAAGTCAACGCATCCCGCGTCACGACACGCAAGCGTGTCCTTCGCCGTCGGTCTCGTCACACATGACTGTCTCGCGCGAACGCAAAGAGGTCGAGAGCTCCACCGAGCAGACTCGGACCCGCATCTTCACCGACGATCTCGGACTGACCTGGCTCGTGAGCGAGCAGCCATTCTCCGAGTACGACCGGCGTACCGGCTCCTCGTTGATCTTCTCGAGCGAGCTCGCCGTGCGCCGCGTGCGCGACTATCCCGTCGACTGGTTCGCGCTCTCCGACACCGATCTGGCGGCGCTCAGCTGGCGCGTGTGAGCGTCGCGAGCAGCTCGCGCGCGTTCGTCGTGCCGTAATTCCCGTAGCAGTTGTTGAGGAACACGGTCGTACGCCGCGCCTGCGCGCTCGCTTCTTCGATGCGCGGCACCCACGCGTCGAGCTCTCGTGGCGAGTAGAGATATCGGTAGCGCTCCACCGTCGGCACCTTCGCGGCCTCCCAGGTCGCGGACCGGCGGCCGTGGAGGCGGACCATCGCCAGCGCCGGCGTCGTGACCCCTGCCACCGGCGGCACGCTGCTCTCGAGTCCCTGCGGTCCGTCCACCATGACGTAGGTGAGACCGAGATCGCGCAGCATGTCGAGCGTCCACTCCGTCGCCTTTCCGCGTCCGGCCGCGCCGCCGTACCAATGCCGGTTTCGAAGCTCCACGGCGCCCGGCGTACCCGCGAGTCGCGCGGCCGACTCGGCGAGATGGTCCTTGCTCTCGGGCGTCGGCAGGAACCAGCGCGGATACTGCAGCAGAATGCCGCCCAGCTTTCCCGCCACACGCAGCGGCTCGAGCGCGTCGAGAAAATAGCTCCACACGGCGTCGTACAGCTCGAGCGGGAGATCCTTCGCGTAGATGCGCGGCTTCTCCGCGAGTGCACGTGGCAACGCGTCGACGATCGGCTCGGGGAGTCGCGCCACCTCCGTGGGCTGACCCGTCATGAGCGCGTGCGCCTTCACGTGGAACACGAAGTCGTCTGGCGTGCGCTCCGTCCACAAGGTCGTGATCGCACGCTCGGGAAGCGAGTAGTAGGTGGAGTCCACCTCCACCGTCGGGAACTGGCTCGCGTAGTAGCGCAGCCGATCCTCGCTCGACGACACGCCGCGCGGATAGAACACGCCGCCCTTGGTGATGGTGGGATCCGTCCACGACGCGGTGCCGACGCGGATCTCGCGCGTGTCGTTCGGGTCGGGGAGGAGCGGACGGCCGATCTGCTCGGCGGGCGTGGACTCGAGCGCGCGCGCGGCGCGCTCCGAGGCAGCGGCGAACCCGCTGTCGTGCTCGTGATCGAGGTCGGAGGCCACCTCGTGGGGCTTGGCGGTGCGCGGCATGGTCAGCGCGTCGTCCAGCGCATCATCCCGGCCAGCGACCGCGCATTCAGCGCACGCGGCTCGCCTCGCCCGCGGGCACCCGCACCGGGTCCGGCTGCTGCGCAGCGTTGAGCGCGAGCCCGCCGCGCTCCGACAGCAGCCGCGTCACGAAGCGCTGCCCCTCCGACACGCGCTCCACCTCGATGGCGATCGCGTCCACCGCCTGCTCGATCCGCTCGAGACGCTCTCCCGATTCGGCCGGCGCGGCCGGCGCCATCGCCATCCGTGACGAGCGCTTCCAGATCATCCGCGACATGGAGAGCGCGATCGGAGAGAGCACGAACAAAATGAAGCAGATGAGGATCGGCTCGGGATCGACGTTCGAGAAACGCACGTTGGGACCGCGGAAGTTCACCGGCGGCGGCTGCGTCGTGGCGACGTATCGCGCTGCTTCCGGCGACGCGAGCTGCTGGCCCACCGCGTCGAGCTGGCCCTCGAGCCGAACGATCCGCTCGTCGAGGGTGGCGAGCCGCGCCTCGAGCCCGGCCTTGTTCACGCCGTCGGCTCGCCGAATCTGCTCGGCGAGGGAGCGGCGCCGCCCCGTCGCGCTCTCGAGCTGGTCGCTCAGCTCCGACCGCTGTGCCCGCAGGTTGGCGATGTCCTGTTTGTTCATCGCACCGTCGGGCAGCGATCCAGTGGAGACGACGTTGCGACCGGGCGCGCTCGGCGCGGAAGGCGCCTCGGGCGCGCGAGACTGCGTGAGGGGTGAAGGCATGATCGGTCCTACGGCGGAGACGAGAGCCGGGTTGCAGCACCGCGTGCGCGGACGCGCTCCCGACCCGTCGATGAGCGGGCGTCGACCTCAGGGTGGCGGCAACGCGAAGCCGAGATAGCCGCCTCCCGCACCATCGGGCGCGATGAAGGCGTGAAGCATCACGCGGTCGACCTTGTTGTTCGGGTGCGCATGCGAGTAGCGCACCACCTTGAGACCGCTGAAGGTACCGACGGCGGCGCCGAGCGCCACATCGCTCGCCCAGTGCTTGTTGTGGTACATCCGGGACAGTCCCACGAGCGTGGCGCCGCCATACATGATGGTCGCCACGTAGGGGAGCGCCTTCGGATGGAGGCGTCGGGTCTCGCTCGTCACGGCGGCCGCCGCGGCGAACGCGGTGGACGTGTGCCCCGACGGGAACGACTGCCGATCCGCCTGCCCGAAGCCTCCGCCGAGCTTGAAGTCGCGTGGGTTGCTGTCGTTCGATACGAAGGGACGCGCGCGACCCAGCGTCCCTTTGAGGAAACCGGTCAACCCGTTGGCGACCAGCACGGCCTCGGTGCCGTGCCAGCCGAAGTCGGCGACGTCCTGTCTCTTCGTCACGCGGCCGAAGAGGTAAATGCTCGCGCCGATCACGTACGCGCCGGGAGTGCTGATCGTCTCGAAGCCGACGGCGGATCGCTGGGTGAAGCCGTTGAACGTCGAGTCCTGTCGGATCTGGCGCGCGACGTTTTCGTCGAGCGGGAACATCGCCACGGTCAGGCCGGCGAAGCCCGCGGCGAGGATCGCGTCCCGATAGGTGAAGAGCGTCTGCCGGCGCTTGGACTGGGTCGTGTCGCGCGGGACGATGGTGCGGTTGTCACCGGGCGCCCGATCCTGCGCCGGCGCGGCCGGCGGCGGTATCACGCCGAGCATCAGGGCGAGCACCGCCACCACGATGGCGCAGGCGCGCCGTGGGACAGGACGGATGATTCGATGTCTCGCGGAAGTCGGCGTGCTCCTCATGCGTCGCACAAATGCATGAATTGGGCACGACCCGGAGATCGTTGCGAAGCGATCGACCGAAGCCAGACGTACGCAGTCAGGCGGCGGCGTAGATCTGCTCGACCCAGAGACTCGCGCGGGCGACGACCGGCTCCGCGTCCTGCTCGGCGAGCCCTCCGTCGTAGAGCAGGAACCGGATGTGGGCTCGGACGGTCGCCACAGCCGCGCGGTCGTCCAGGCCGGCGTCGCGCATCGCGCGCGCGATGCGCTCGACCTCGTTGCGCAGCACCGAGTGCACCAGGTCCGCCTCGGTCCAGGTGTCGCGTATCGATACGGCGGCGCGACGAAGCCGAATCGCATCGGCACGCGAGGAGCGGGCGAAGCGCATCGTGCGCGTGGACAGGCCGACGATCCGTTGCGACTCGGCGCACGCGGCCACCGCGCGGTTGAAGAGCTCGGAGAAGTCCAGAGTCCGTTCCTGCACGCGCACTGATCCGTCCTCGCTGGTGCGTGTGGCGCCCCGCCGACTTCGGCGCAAACGACGCGCCTGCCGGGCCTCGATGGTACGGCGACAACACTTAAGCGGATCGGGACGAACTCTAGTTGGACTTTTGTCCAACGGGCGGCACGCGGAGAGCTCGCAGGTCTCCGACGGCCAGCTTCACCGGTTCACTGCTCCATCAGCAGACCGGCGTTCCGCCTAGAAAGGCAAATCGTCGTCGTCCAGCGGCGGGCCGTCCCACACCGGCGGGCC
>DATEOG010000316.1:0-2575 GCA_035274345.1 Gemmatimonadaceae bacterium | reverse complement strand
GCACCGCGTCGGCCTGCACGCGGGCACTGCGCGGGTGCGCACGCCACTTGTAGAACCCGGCCCTCGACACCTCGAGCACCCGGCACATCGTCCGGACGCGGTAGATGCGGGCATGCGCCTGGATGAACACGAATCTCATCGTGCATCCGTGGCGAAGAAGGCCATGGCTTTTTTTAGGATCTCGCGCTCCTCCACGAGCCGTGCATTTTCCCGCCGGAGCCGGCGGTTCTCGTCCTCGAGCGAGGGCCCCGGCGTGTCACTGGCGGCCGCCTCCGCTCGCGTCCGCGCTTTGATGCGCCACAGCCGGAGCGTTTCCACATGTACCCCGAGCTCGCGGGCGATCTGCGCCATCGGCACCGTCCCCGACTCGGCCAACCGCACAGCCTCGCGTCGAAACTCCTCATCGAACCTGCGTCGTGGTGCGTTTCGCATACCCCACCTCCTCCTGCCTCGAATCTCGATCGAGGCACTGGAGGTGTCTACTAAACCGGGGGAAGTTCACACCCCCAAAAAAATCAGCTCGTTAGTGAGTTGGACCGTATGCTGGTGCAGCGTGGGTTATGTAGTTGGCTGTTGCAGTTGCCCTAGCATCCGCTCAATCCGCCTCATCCCATTAGTCCCCTCCGTTCTTGGGCCCAGCGCCGAGACTAGCAACGCCGTAGGAACCGCCGTACCCGGGCGATAGCTCGCGCTTCCCCGCCCGCGGCGCGCACTCCACATTGCCATCGCCGCGCACACACGTCCCGTCCACTCTCACGCCGATGCTGCAGCTCGCCCGTCACGTCGCGTCGCGATACGTGCAGCCTCTCCGCGAAGGGGGCTCGCTCCCCGCCGTCGTCGACACGGAGTCCGGCGGTCTGCTCGTCGTGAAGTTCCGCGGAGCGGGGCAGGGCGCGAAGGTGCTCGTGGCCGAGCTGATCGTCGGGCTGCTCGCCCAGACGCTCGGCCTTCCCACTCCCGAGCTCGCGCTCGTCGACGTGAGCGACCGCTTCGGCCGCAGCGAGCCCGATCCCGAGATCCAGGAGCTACTCCGACGCAGCCACGGCACGAACGTCGGCGCGCGCTACCTCGAGGGTGCGTTCAACTTCGACGGCAAGGCCGCCGGCGACCTCCTCGCCCCTGAGCTCGCGGCGCGCATCGTCTGGCTCGACGCGTTCACGACCAACCCCGATCGCACGCCTCATAACCCCAACCTGCTCGTCTGGCAGCGCGGCCCCTGGCTCATCGACCACGGCGCCGCGCTGTATGCGCATCACGATTGGAGCTCGGTCGACGAGGCGCGCACCGTCACGAGCTTCCCGCTCATCAGGTCGCACGTGCTGCTTGCCGCGGCGGGCGATCTGGCCGCGGCCGACGCGGAGTGCGCAGCGCTGATCACGCCGGACGTGATCGCCGCGATCGTCGAGGCCGTCCCCGACGAGCTGTACCTCGACAATGCCGGAGCCCCACCCGAGTTCGCGTCCGCCGCCGCCGCGCGCGACCGATATCGCACCTACCTCACGCGCCGCCTCATGCATCCGCGGGCGTTCGCCGCCGAGGCGATCGCCGCGCAGGGCCAGGTTCGGCGCGAGCCACCCCTCCACCTGTCGTCCCGCCGATGAGCGCCACGCGGGTGGATTACGACTTCGCCGTCCTGCGCGTCGTACCCCGGGTGCACCTCGGCGCGTTCGTTAACGTCGGGGTGGTGGTCCACGCCCGCACGGTGGAGTTCCTGGCGCTGCGCGCGGTCACCGACGAGCAGGTGCTCGCGGCGCACGTGCACGGCCTCGACGCGGATCTGCTCGCTCGGTACTTGCGCTCTTGTGAGCGGATCTGTGCCGGCGACGTCGACGCAGGCCCGATGGCGCTCGCTCCCCCGTCGGAGCGCTTTCACTGGCTCACCGCCCCGCGCTCGGACGTGCTGCAAAGCTCACCGGTGCACGAGGGGATCGCCGACGATCCCCGGCGTGCGCTCGAGGCGTTGTTCGAGGAGTACGTCACCATCGGCCATCCTGGCGGGCAGGGGGACGGATGCTAGCTTGGAACGGAAGGTCGTCCGCACGATCATGATCAGGGAGCTCATTCGATGAACGAGGCTCAGCTCAAGGCTCTGCTCAGGAAGACCCAGGCCGCGGCCGCCCGCGCAAAGCCGAAGAAGAACCGGACGTACGACGCCACGCTCGACGCGACGCGTGGTCCCGTGGACGAGGCCACCCAAGCCGCCGACGCCGACGCGGCGGACCTGTTCGCCGAGATGAAGAAGCGCGAATTCTGACGATCGGGGAGGTGGGCCATGTCGCGCGCGTTCGTCAACGAAGACGCCGGCGGCTCTGCACCGCGACGCGGCTACGGACTGCCCGCGCGCGACGACCCTGGCTACGATGCCGCCGCGGCTGAGGCGCTCCTCGAGGCCGCTCGCGACGGTGAGACGGAGAGTGCCGAGGTAGCCACCGGCTATTACTGGGGCGAGCCGCGCCTCCGCGAGCACGTCCAGCGCATCCTCGCCCGCGCCCGCAAGGCCGGCGACGAACGGTTGATCCAGCTCGCCGAGCGCTGGCTGCGATGAACGAGCCGCGGTGGGCCGCGGCACCCGCTG